>JBATKC010000081.1:0-8700 GCA_049669065.1 Gammaproteobacteria bacterium | reverse complement strand
CGCTTGGGGCGAGACCGGGGCGAAGCCGGCGGTCATCGGGCTCTCGGGCCCGATCGTTGTGCCACCCGCCACGGACCTGTCGGACTTGCCCTTGCGCAGGTGACCGAGCGCCTCCAGCCGGGCCTCGATCGGTGGATGGGTCGCGAACAGGCCGGCAAAGAATCGTCGACCCGGGGCGATGAGCATGTGACTGACTTCCTCGGCGCGTCCGGCGTTCAGAAAAGACATGCCGGCGCCGGAGGCGATTTTTTTCAGCGCACCTGCCAGCCCGTCGGACCGGCGGCTGAATTGCACCGCCGAGGCATCGGCGAGGAATTCGCGCTGACGACACACCGCCGCCTGGATAATGCGGCCGATGAACACGCCGGCCGAACCGACGATAAACAGACCGAGTCCGGCCAGCACCAGCACGCCACCGCCGCGACTGCGGCTGGAGCGGAGTCCGCGGCGGCCGCCCGAGCGCAGCACCGAACGGCCGACCATGCCGACCGCGAGGATACCGAACAAATAGCCCATCAGGATCGAGTTCAGACGCATGTCGCCGTGGAGTATGTGGCTGAACTCATGCGCTACGACGCCCTGCAATTCGTCCCGGTCGAGTTGTTCGATGCTGCCGCGGGTGACCGCCACTGCGGCATCTGAGGGTGTCATGCCGGCGGCGAAGGCGTTGACGCTCTGTTCCTGCTCCAGCACGTAGACCGCCGGCACCGGCAGCCCGGATGCGATGGCCATCTCTTCGACCACGTTATAGAGGCGTCGACGACCCGGTTCCATGTCCTCCGCGGTGATCCGATTGCCGCCGAGCGATTCCGCCACCCGCGCCCCGCCGTCGCGTAATTGGGCCAGCCGGTACAGGCTGGCGATCACGATAAACAACATGGTCCCCAGCGCGGTCTTCCACAACAGTGCCGTGTTGACCTTGCCTGCGACTTGCAACGACGCGGCGGTGTGCTGGGATCCGGCCAATTGCACCGCCACGGCCACCACCAGAGTGACCGCTGCGGTAACCAGAACGACTGCCATCAGGAACAGCAGCACCAGAGAGCGCGTTCTGCGCCTGGCGCGGGCCTGATGTTCAAAGAAGTCCATGGCGACGGATCCGCCGAGATCGTCGCAGGTTCAGCTCAGAACGACACCGACGGGACGGCGCGTTTCTCTTCTGACTCGATCTCCAGGAACTCGGCGGCCCTGAATGTGAAGAAGTTGGCAATGAGATTGTTCGGGAAGTTCTCGCATGCGGTGTTGTAGTTCATCACTGCATCGTTGAATGCCTGACGGGCGAAAGCGACCCGGTTCTCGGTGGAACTCAATTCTTCCTGAAACTGCATCATGTTCTGGTTGGCTTTCAGGTCGGGATACGACTCGGACAGCGCGAACAACCGCCCGAGTACGCCACTGAGCGCGGACTCGGCGCCGCCGAGCTGCCTGATGGCCTCGGCATTGGTTGGATCGGCGGCTGCCGCCTTCAGGCCATCGACGGCCACATTGCGTGCCTTGATCACCGCTTCGAGAGTCTCCCGCTCGTGCTTCATATAACCCTTGACGGCCTCAACCAGATTCGGGATCAGGTCGTGGCGCCGAGTCAGCTGCACATCGATTTGCGAAAAGCCGTTCTTGACCCGATTTCGGAGATCGACCAGACGGTTATAGATGGAGACGCCGTAAACGGCGAGCACTACGAGGACGGCAAGGACGACCAAAAATTCCATGGCGGCGCGCTCCTGTCTGCGGAAAATAACGGGCCGAGGATACGTCCCCGGCGCGATGGAGGGAAATTCCGCGCAGCCAACCTGTTTGTGGGCGCGCAAGACCCGGGCGGTTAGTCAGGTCAGAAAGTCGATCCAGTCGCTTGCAATTCACGCATTTGGGCGTAATATGCACAAATATGTCTAACGAACCCAAAAGCGTGACGCTGAGGGCATGCCGCGCGATGCTGCATCCGATCATCCGCATTCTGCTACGTAACGGCGTGATTTGGAAGGAGTTTGCGGAACTCGCCAAGAGCGTCTACGTGGAGATGGCCGGCAAGGACTATGGCATCGCCGGACGCCAGACCAACGCATCGAGGGTCTCGATCCTCACCGGTCTGACCCGCCGCGAAGTCAAGAAACAGCGCGACCTGATCGCTGCCGGGGCCGCCGGGCCGGACCGCATGAGCAACATCACCCGACTCCTTTCGGGCTGGCACCAGGATCCGGACTACCTCGATGACGATGGCCAGCCGGCCAGCCTGGCCAGGGACGGCGACGGCGTGTCGTTCGAATCTCTGCATAGGGCATATGGCGGCGATATCCCGGCCGTGGCCATGCTCAAGGAACTGGTGAAGGTTGGCGTGGTGGCGGAACAAGGCGACGGCCGGCTAAGGCCGTTGAGCCGCTACTATATGCCGGATCCGCAGGATCCGGAGGCGATGCTGCGGGCCGGCTCCGTGCTCAACGATATCGGCAACACGGTGGCCTGGAACCTGGCCCGGGAGCAGTCCTGCGAGTCCCGCTTCGAAGGCCGGGCAACAGAGTCGGGCATCCCGGCGCGCCACGCCGAAGCATTCGGAGAATTCGTCGAGGCAGAGGGACAGTCGTTCCTGGAGCGGGTCGACGCCTGGCTGTCCCACCATCAGGCGGACGATCAGGCCCATGACGACAGCAGCAAAGATCAAAACAAAACCGAGGGCGGCCGCATCGGCGTGGGCGTCTACATGATCAGAGACAATGACAAAGTAAGAGGTAAGGGGAAATGAAAGCTCTCACAAGAAATCGCAGCCGCCTGGCGCTGCTGACCAGCCTGATTCTCGCTGGTTGCGGCGGCGGTGGTGGCTCGAACCCACCCGTAGTGAATCCGCCGCCCCCGGACCCGCCACCGATCGACGGCATCGATCGCGGCGGCATCGCCGTGGGCCCGATCGACGGTTTTGGCAGCGTCATCGTCAATGGCGTGCGTTTCGATACCAGCGATGCAAGCTTCCTGGTCAATGGCGCTGTCGGCAGCCAGAGCGACCTGTCCGTGGGTCAGGTGGTCGTCGTGGTCGGCACCTTCGATGACGACGGCCTCAACGGCGTCGCCGACCGGGTCGAGTTCGACGACGCGGTCAAAGGCCCCATAGAGGCAGGCAGCATCGACACCGCCGCCGGTCTGTTCCGGGTCCTGGGTCAGACCATCAGGGTCACCAACTCGACGCTCTTCGACGACGGTATCCAGCCATCGAGCATCCTCGGTTTGGCTGACGACGATCTGGTCGAGGTCAGCGGTCTGCCCGATGCGGATGGGCGCATTGTCGCGACCCGCATCGAGGACGAGACGCCAGGCAGCGACTTCGAGATCACCGGTCTGGTCAGCGCGCTGGATATCGGCACGTTGACCTTCCGCATCAACAATCTCACGGTTGACTACAGCGCCGCGCAGCTCGATAACTTTCCTGGTGGCCAGATCAGCGATGGCGATCTGGTGGAGGTCGACGGCAATAGTTTCGGCGGCAATGGCGAACTGGTGGCGACCCGGGTTGAATACAAAGGCGACATCGTCGGTGACGACGACCTGGAAGTCGGCGACGAGATCGAGATCGAGGGCATCATTACTGCTTTCAACTCCAGCAGCGACTTCAGTATCTCGGGTCTGCGCGTGCTTACCGACGGAGACACCGTCTATGAGGGCGGTACGGCCGCCGATCTGGGTCTCAACGTACGCATCGAGGCCGAGGGCGATTTTGCGGGCAACGGCACCTTGCTTGCGGACAAGATCGAGTTCGAACAAGACGACGATTTGCGTATATCCGGCATCGTGGAATCAGTGGACACCGGGGCGGGCACGCTACAGGTCATGGGGATAGAGATCCGCACCGAACCGGGTACCAGCTACGAGGACGATCGGGACGATCAGCAGAGCTTTGGTCTCGGTGATCTGCAGCCCAACGTCGACTACGTGGAGATACGGGGCTTCAGCGATAACGGCAACTTTGTCGCCGGCCAGCTCGAGCGGGATGATGTCGACGATGACTCGGTCCGCGGTTTCGGCACAAATATTTCGGCGCCGACCCTGAGCGTGCTCGGTGTGCCGGTCGTGACCGACGGCAACACCGACTTCCGCGAGGATGATAACTCGATATCAGCAGGGGATTTCTTCACCGGCGCTGCGGCCGGTCGCCTGATCGACGTGAAGGGCAGCTGGAACGGGTCGCAGCTCCTGGCCGATGAGGCCGAACTCGAGGACGAAGACGAACTGGACGACGATTGATTGCTGTTCCCGCCGGGCCATTCCGGCGGATGGGCGGGTTCCCATTCCTCCCCCCCGGGGACCCGCCTTTTTTTGTCCCTGCAACCTGCCTGCGCAATCAGTGTTTGGTATCCTTGCGCTCCGCCCATACCTACGGAGCCATTTGAATCATGGAATCAGGCAGCGAATCGATCAGCGGTCTGCTGAACAACATCGACTGGACGCATTTCTACCAGCTGGCCGCTGACTTCGGCCTCCGGCTATTCGCAGCGCTGGCGATCTTTATCATCGGCCGCTGGGTCGCGCGATGGCTGAGCCGTCTGCTTGAAAAAGGCATGCAGAAGGCGGGTACCGATCAAACGCTGATCGTTTTCCTGCGCAATATCGTCTATGTCGGCCTGCTGACATTTGCGATCATCGCCGCCGTCGGCCAGCTCGGCGTGCAAACCACCTCTTTCCTCGCGGTGCTCGGTGCCGCCGGCCTCGCGGTCGGTCTTGCCTTGCAGGGCTCGCTGGCCAACCTGGCCGCGGGGGTGTTGATCATCATCTTCCGGCCGTTCAAGCTCGGTGACTTTATCGAGGCGGGTGGTATTGCGGGTACGGTGAAAGCGATCTCGATCTTTACCACCACGCTGCATACGCCGGACAACAAGGTCATCATTGTGCCCAATGCTCAGGTCAATTCAGGCACCATCACCAACTACTCGGCCAATGACACCCGTCGCGTGGATATGGTGATCGGCGTGAGCTACGGCGACGATCTGGACAAGGTGCGCAGCGTGATCCAGCAGGTGCTGGCCGCCGACGAGCGCGTGCTAAAAGACCCCGCGCCGCAGATCGCGGTGATGGCACTGGCCGACAGCAGCGTCAACTTTACCGTGCGGCCGTGGGCCAAATCGGCGGATTACTGGGGGCTGTATTTCGATCTGCAGGAACAGATCAAGAAGAGATTCGATAAGGAGGGCATCTCGATCCCGTTCCCGCAACAGGACGTCTACATCCACCAGGTGTCCAGCTAGACTCAGGTTCGACACATTTTGAGAACGGCGGCCCGCGGGTCGCCGTTTTTTTGGTGCTGCCGGGGCCGGGTCAGGCTCTTGGTCAGCCGCGCCGCCCGCGCTGGTCAGCGTCGCGCGTGCCGAACAGCATGGTGACGTTGATACGCCGGTTTTCGTAGGTGTCACGGAAGCGGATATCGTCGGTCTTGTGGAACAGGTCCGAGTTGAATACGACGCAGCGATTGGCGCGATACGGCACGACGATGCGTTCCGCGCCTTCACTCTCCAGATAGTCCCGGATGCGTTTTTGTTGCTCGGGGTCATAGGTGTTGTATTCATCGACACCCCACTCGGCTGGGGCCTCTTTGTCCCAGATCACCATGCCCCCGCTGCCGCTATCCAGCACGGCTTCGTCCGGCGTGATCCAGAAGTTGACGTTGATGGCGGCGAAGTCCGCGTGCATGTCGATGCCGCTCATACGGCTGTCATATTTGTAGGCCCACATCTGCATCAGCAGGTGATCGCCAAAGATTTGCGGCAGCTTGCGCGGCAGCTCTTCCGCGATCTGCAACAGCAGCGGGCAATTAAAGCCCTCCTGCATATAAGCGCCCACGTACCCGCCGCTGTGTTCGAAGTCATACCAGATCGTCGACTCGAGACAGAAGGCACGGAGCTCCCTCAATGCGTCCGGTGACAGGAAGTCGTCGATCCAGGTCATACCCGGCGCCCGCTGTTTGTAGTCGTTGCTCACGCTCTTGCCGTCGATGCCCGGGTTGACCGCGGATCCCCGCACGCGCGGCGTATATCGATAGTGCACGCAGCGGTTGTAATAGGGACCGATCCGCTGGCGGGCACGGTCGGGGATGGTCAGGGTCTGGGCATCCGGGATGCGTGCCGGGATGGTGGAGAGCAGCGCGGTGTAATCGCTGACCAGCGGTGCCAGATCGATCGCGGTCGGTATCTCCTGTTTCACCAGATAGCGCATCTGCTCGAGGTCGTGGCGTAGCTTTGCCTTCGAAGTCCGCGCCATGTTCAGCCGGAACTCACCCTGGCTGGAACCCGGCGTGCGCAGGATCGCGTGAGCCTTACGGAACGCCTCGGCCGCTTCCACCGGCCGCCCCGTTTCCTTTAGCGCCTGACCCAGCGCGCGCCAGGCCTCCAGACTACCGTGATCCGCCCAGGTGGCGGAGCGGGCCGACATCAGGGCCGTCGCCGGTTGTTGGTGCTTACGCTGGCTGGTGCTGAGCAGGGCCAGGGCGCGGGCGCGCAGATCGGCGGAGCGGTTTGCAACGGTCCGATAAAGCTCGGCCGCCTGTTTGTGATCGCCGGCCAGCTCGCGGCTCTGCGCCAGCTCCAGCTGGAGCTCCGGGTTTTCCGGATCGAGTGTCAGGCCCTCTTCGAGGATGGTCGCGGCTTCGTCAAAGCGGCGGGTGGCCGCGAGCTGGCGCCCAAGACCGACGCGGGCGCGCTCGTTGGCCGGGCTGAATTCGATTACTTTCTTGTAACAGGCGAGGGCTTCGTCGACGCGGCCCGCTGCGCTGCGGATCTGGGCGAGATTCAGCCACGCCTCCGCCTGTTCCGGTTTGATCTCTACCGAGCGTAGCAGCACCCGTTCGGCGTGCTCCGCATGACCGGTGGCTCGCAACAGCAGCCCCAGATTGGCGAGGATGGATGGGTCCTCCGGTCGCGCGCGAGCCGCGCTGCCGAGCAGCTCCATGGCCTTTTCCAGGTTACCGCGCTGATAACACAGCATGCCCATGTAATGGGTCGCGTCCACATTTCCCGGCTGCGATGCGAGTACGTCCCGATAGCCGGCCTCGGCTGCCATCAGGTCGCCCTCCTGATGCGCCTTTACCGAGCGCTTCAGCATCGCCGAGAAATCGTGGATTGCCATACCCGGCGCATTATAGAGGGGGATGCAGCTTAATAACCGCGCCATGGTCTATTCGCCGCGCGCCGCTTGTCGGTGACGAGGAGCCAGCGATGCATCGGCGCCGGTCTGGCCGGCGCTCTCCAGCCTGAATCAGCGCTGCGTGGCCGCGACCGCTGCGCGTTCCGCGAGGAAGGCGTCGATGTTCTGCAGGATGGCATCGGCCACCGGATGGACCAGGTCTCGCGGAACGCCCGTGGCAGACAGGCCTCGGGACCAGGGCTCGGATCCGATGTAAAGCGGCGGCCCCACGAGCCGGGCGGTGATCTCTTTTTGCGCAAACTGGCTCGCCGGGCGGGTGCCGGTCAACAGCACTTCCAGCGCGACCGTGTCACGGGGCGGCTGCCAGTTATCCCGCGGCTGCACCGGTCCCTCGACCGAGAGCGTCATGCCGTAGGCCGCTGCCAGTCCCGGGGCATCGGCCTGGATGCGCCGGCAGATGAACTCGAGGATCTGATCGCCCGGCTCCGGCCGGCACGCGACGACAACAGGAAGGTAATAGCGGGCGGGCGCCGCGGACTCTTCGACCGCCACGGCAAGCGGCGCCGCAACTGCCATAAGGGCCATAAGGGCCATAAGGGCCAGCGGCGGCAGCAGGGCGCGCAACGGCGATCGATTAAATCGTGTCATGCGGCGTATTCTCGATGACCGGGCCGGCCCAAGCGCTGACCCGGGCTGGCGTTTGTGTCCAGATCGTAGCAGCGGGCGCCGCGCCGCGACCGGCATTAAGTCTCATTTTGCTTGTCATGGCGAGGGTTGGAAGACGGAATCGTCGAAATTTTGCGCATTTCCTTGTCCGCGCGTCCGGTCCCGATCTAACGATGGACCCGCCGATTGTCGCCGCAGACCGCTCCTGGATTATGACAAATAATGACAATAATCATCTATATATGCTCAATATATACCATATGAAGAGCCAATCGTTGTTGGATGCGACGGCCTGCCGGTTCAAGCGATGACGATTGCAATGGTTGAAGAGCAGCCCGATCAAAGCCGCGTTTTGGAAATAGGCGCTCCTCGCATACGCTGAAAGTCCTTGGGGGAGGAATAGATCATGCGCTTGATTAACAGTCTGGCCGTTGGGCTGGGCGTGCTTTCTGTCGTTGTCTCCGGCACCGTCTGGGGGCAGCTTACCGAAGGCGTGCCCGACGAGAACGTCAACGTGATCGGACCGACGCCGCCGGATCCGCCGCCGTTCACGGCGCCAAATACACTGTTTTATCCCGACCAGGGTATCCGCCAGCAGAACGAACCGTCCTGCGCCTTCAAGCCCGCCAGTCCGCTGGAGGTCATCTGCGCCTTCAACGATTATCGCGGCGCCGCCGATCCGCGGGTCGGCGATGCCTGGCAGGGCGTGGCCGAGTCCCATAACGGTGGCTACAGCTGGATCAGCCGGCTGGCCCCGGGCTGGAGAGATTATGGCCTGCCGGACCCCGCCCTGAACCAGCATGCTCTGGGGATGGACTTCGCGGCGGACCCGACCGTGGTTACCGCCCCGGGCATCATGCTGCTGAACTTTATCGCCGCCGAACGCGACGACAACGGGGTGGGCGGCATCTACGTCCA
>JBATKC010000080.1:0-5463 GCA_049669065.1 Gammaproteobacteria bacterium | reverse complement strand
ATAATGGCCGTCCTCAGCATAGGCGATGGCGTCCTCGCCGGAATCCGCCAGCACGTGGAACTCATGCGAGACGCTGCCGCCGATGGCCCCGGTGTCGGCCTCCACCGCCCGGTAGCGCAAGCCGAGGCGTGAACATACCGCGCCATAGGCCCGATACATGCGCTGGTAGGTCTGTTCGAGACAGGCCTGGTCAAGATGGAAGGAATACGCGTCCTTCATGATGAACTCGCGCGAGCGCATGACGCCGAAGCGTGGCCGGATCTCATCGCGGAACTTGGTCTGGATCTGATAAAACGTCACCGGAAGCTGGCGGTAGCTGCGTAGCTCCCGCCGCGCGATATCGGTGATCACTTCCTCGTGCGTGGGCCCGAGGCAGAATCCTCGATGATTCCGGTCGACAAAGCGCAGCAGTTCCGGACCGAACACATCCCATCGGCCGGATTCCTGCCAGAGCTCGGCCGGCTGCACCACCGGCATCAGCATCTCCAGCGCGCCGGCGGCATCCATTTCCTCGCGCACGATACGCTCGACCTTGCGCAACACACGCAGCCCCAGCGGCAGCCACGAGTAGAGCCCGGACGCCAGCCGCCGTATCATTCCGGCCCTCAGCATCAGCTGCTGGCTGACCACATCGGCACTGGCCGGGACCTCTTTGAGGGTCATCAGGGGATAGCGGGAAAGACGCATGGGGTGTCCTGTGCCGATACTGGCTGTCGTTCGCGGAGCGCTGAGAAACCCCTATTGTAAGGCCAACGTGCTGATTTTGTACCGGATGGCGGTCCCGTTGCAGCGCCGCAAAGGAGATCGATAATGCGCACCTTTTACGATAAGGATGTCGATCCTGAGATCCTGCGTCGTCGTCGCGTGGCCATCCTCGGCTATGGTGCCCAGGGGCGTGCCCACGCGCTCAATCTGCGCGACTCCGGGATCGACGTCCTGGTCGCATTACGCGAGGATTCGCCATCCCGTGTTGCCTGCACGGAGGCAAATCTGGCCGTGACCACGCCGGAGCAGGCCGCTGAGGAGTGCGATGTGGTCATGCTGCTGGTCCCCGACGAGATCCAGCCGCAGATCTATCAGCAGGCCCTGGCGCCGCGTCTCAAGGCTGGCGCGGCGTTGTTGTTCGCCCACGGCTACAACATCCACTTCGAACGTCTTTGTCCCCGTGCTGACCTGGATGTGCTGATGGTGGCCCCGCTCGGTATCGGCGATCAGGTCCGCGCCACATACGCGGCGGGCGCCGGGACGCCGGCGCTGCTTGCCGTGCATCAGGATTTCAGCGGCGAGGCGCACCAGCTCGGTCTGTCCTATGCCGGCGCCAATGGGCATGGCCGCGCAGGGATCATCGACACCAACTTCCGTGATGAGACCATCACCGATCTGTTTGCCGAGCAAGCGGTGTTGTGCGGCGGTCTGACCCACCTGATCAGCGCCGGGTTCGAGACGCTGGTCGACGCCGGCTATCCGCAAGAGCTCGCCTATTTCAGCTGTCTGCATGAGGTCACGCTGATTGCGGACATGATCCAGCGCCGGGGTATCGCCGGCATGCGCGGCTCGATTTCGAGCACCGCCGAGTTCGGTGACTACACGCGCGGCCCGCGGGTGATCAACGAGGCCAGCCGCGAGCAGATGCGCAAAATGCTGCGGGAAATCGAGGACAGCCGCTTTGCCGACGAGCTCGACGCTGATGCCCGGGCCGGGTTTCCGACCCTGGAAGCCGGCCGCGCGAAGGCGCAGTCCCACGCCATCGAGGCGGTCGGCGAGCGCCTGCGGGCGATGATGCCCTGGCTGCGCTGAGGCCGCGGCGAGCAACGGCGGCTGGCGACCCGGCCTCGACTCGTACTAAAGTGGCGGTCATGGACAACGGGCCCAGACTACCGAGCAACAAGACATCTCTGCGCCGGCGCGGCATCTATCTGTTGCCAAACCTGTTTACCACCGGCGCATTGTTTGCCGGTTTCTTTTCCGTCGTTGCCGCCATGGACGGAAATTTTCAGAAAGCGGCCGTGGCCATATTCGTGGCCATGGTGCTGGATGGTCTGGATGGCCGCGTCGCCCGCCTGACCAGCACAGAAAGCGATTTTGGCAAGGAGTACGACAGCCTCTCCGACATGGTGTCCTTCGGCCTCGCACCGGCGCTGGTGGTCTATCAGTGGGGCGCCACGACGCTGCTGGAATATCGCTGGATGTGGGGCCGGCTGGGCTGGCTGGCCGCGTTCTTTTATGCCGTGTGCGCTGCGATGCGGCTGGCTCGCTACAACTCGCGGATCGGTATCGCCGACAAGGATTTTTTCGAGGGGCTGCCGAGTCCGTCCGGCGCGGCCCTGGTGGGCGGCACCGTCTGGCTGGCCGCCGAGTATGGATTGGCTGGCTGGTGGGGCTTTGCCATCGCTTTCACCGTCACCGCAGCCGCCGGCGCGCTGATGGTCAGCAACTTCGATTATTACAGCGGTCGCAGCGTCAATCTGGGCCGGCATATCTCCTTTCCCTACCTGTTGCTGATACCGGCCGTGTTCATGCTCATCTCGCTCGATCCACCGATCGTGTTGTTCTCGCTCTTTGTCGTCTACGCGGTGTCCGGACCGGTGGTGACGGTATGGCGCCGCTTACGCGCTCGGCGGATCGCAGAGGGCAGGGACCGGAAAGTCGCCTGAGTCCCGCGGCAAGCCCCATGGACGCCCGACGTATCCATTATCTCCGCGCCATGGGCGTGACAACCTGGATCTCGCGCACTGCGGCCGAACCGGAACCAGCGTCAGTTCCCGATATGCCGGCGCCGCGGTCGACCGATCAGGCGCCGCTGATGCTCGACGGGATGGACCTCGATTCTTTGCGCGCGGCCGTCGCCGAGTGCCGCCGATGTCCACTGCACCAGAGCCGCACTCAGACGGTTTTCGGTGTCGGCTCAGCGGAAGCAGATTTGCTCATCGTCGGCGAGGCGCCCGGGGCCGAGGAGGATCTCCGTGGCGAGCCATTTGTGGGCCGTGCCGGACAGCTGCTCGACGCCATGCTCGCCGCAGTCAGACAATCGCGGAGCACCGCCTATATCGTCAATGTGCTCAAGTGCCGTCCGCCGAACAATCGGGATCCGTCTGCCGCGGAGGCGGCGTGCTGCGCCCCCTATCTCCAGCGCCAGATCGAGCTGATCCAGCCCCGGGTGATCCTGGCGGTGGGGCGCATCGCCGCCCATCGGCTGCTCGACGAGGATCTGCCCTTGGGGCGCATGCGCGGTCGTCTCCACACCTACGGCGCGCAGCGCATACCGCTGGTGGTGACCTATCATCCGGCCTATCTGCTGCGGCGACCGTCCGAAAAAGCCAAGTCATGGCAGGACCTGTTATTGGCCATGAGCGTGTTCGACGGAGCAGCTCAGTGAGTGCCAGACCCGAGCTGCCGCCGCTGCCGGTGCGGCCGATGACCGAGTATGACCTGCACGAAGTGGCGGCCATCGAGCAGGATGTCTACGCGTTCCCCTGGTCGTATGCGATATTCAAGGACTGTCTGCGCGTCGGTTATTCTGCCGTGGTGCTGGAGAGCGACGAAGGTATCCGCGGCTATGCGGTGATGTCATCCGCAGTCGCCGAGGCCCACCTGCTCAATATCTGCATCCATCCGGCCTGGCATGGCTGCGGCGTCGGTCGTCAGCTGTTGGACTGGCTGTTCCAGGAGGCCCGCTGCCTCGGCGCGAGGCGGATTTTCCTCGAAGTAAGACCGTCCAACATGATCGCCCTGCAGCTCTATGAATCTGCCGGTTTTGCCCGCATCGGTCTGCGCAAGGACTATTACCGCAGCGAGACTGGCCGCGAGGACGCGATAGTTCTGGAGCATCGCCTGGATCCTGCGTGATGCTGCGGGCGCCATACGCGCTGGGTTAGAATGGCCGGCTTTGACACCATGCCGGCGGCTGACTCGCCCGGACAGCGACAGGACCATGAACACGATTTCCGATGCCATCTCAGGGCGGCGCACGTTTGCCATCATCTCGCATCCGGACGCGGGCAAGACGACCCTGACCGAGAAGCTGCTGTTATTCGGTGGCGCCATCACCGTGGCCGGTTCGGTCAAGGGTCGCAAGGCGTCACGCCATGCGACGTCCGACTGGATGGCGATGGAACAGGAACGCGGTATCTCTGTCACCTCATCGGTGATGCAGTTCGAGTTTGATGGCCGCACCGTCAACCTCCTGGACACGCCCGGGCATGGCGATTTTTCCGAAGATACATACCGTACGCTGACCGCGGTGGACTCGGCGCTGATGGTCATCGACTGTGCCAAGGGCGTAGAGGAGCGCACGGTCAAGCTGATGGAGGTATGCCGGATGCGCGATACACCCATCATCACGTTCATCAACAAGCTTGATCGCGACGGCCGCGAACCGCTGGATCTGCTGGACGAGATCGAAAAGGTGCTCGGCATCCAATGCACGCCGATCACCTGGCCTATCGGCATGGGCCGCGAATTGCGCGGCATCTACCATCTGCTCGAGGATCGGGTCTATGTCTATCGTGCCGGTGTAAAAGGCGCGCTCGGCGACACGGTCACCATTGACGATGTCCGCGGTGAAGAAGCGGCGGCGCTGCTCGGAGAGCGTCACCAGGAGTTCTGCGAGGAGGTGGAGCTGGTGCGGGGCGCCTGTAATCCGCTGGATCTGGAGGCGTATCTGGCAGGTCGCCAGACACCGGTCTTCTTCGGTTCGGCGATCAACACGTTCGGCGTGCGCGAGCTGCTCTCCGCGTTTGTCGAGTGGGCCCCGGCGCCGCGTGCGCGCACCGCCCTTGAGCGGATCGTGGCGCCGGAGGAAGATGCGTTTTCGGGGTTCGTCTTCAAGATCCAGGCGAACATGGACCCGGCTCACCGCGACCGCATCGCGTTCCTGCGCATCTGCTCCGGGCGCTACAGCCCGGGCATGAAGATGACCCATGTCCGCACCGGCAAGGAGCTGCGGGTGGCCGATGCGCTGACGTTTCTCGCGGCGGACCGACAGCAGGCCGAGGACGCCCGCGCCGGCGATATCATCGGTCTGCATAATCATGGCACCATCAATATCGGCGACACGTTCACCCAGGGCGAACGGCTGCAGTTCACCGGGGTGCCGAACTTCGCGCCGGAGATATTCCGCCGCGCGGTGTTACGCGACCCGTTGAAGATGAAAGCGCTGCAGAAGGGGCTCAGCCAGCTGTGCGAGGAGGGTGCGACACAGCTGTTCCGGCCGCTGCGGAATAACGACCTGATCCTCGGCGCAGTGGGCCCGCTGCAGTTTGACGTCGTGGCCTTCCGGCTGCGCTCCGAATACGGCGTCGAGTGCCAGTTTGAATCGGTCCAGGTAGCGACAGCGCGCTGGATTTACGCCGACGATGAGCACCGTCTGAGCGAATTCGAGCGCAAGGCCCATGACCATCTGGCACGGGACCACGGCAACTGCCTGGTCTATATTGCGCCGACTCGGGTCAACCTGTCCCTGAC
>JBATKC010000079.1:0-1573 GCA_049669065.1 Gammaproteobacteria bacterium | reverse complement strand
CGCTTCTATGTCGTCGAATCCGGTCAACTCGACGTCACGGTCGACGGACAGCCCCGACCGTCGCTTGGACCCGGTGACTCGTTTGGCGAGATCGCCCTGATGCACGACTCGCCGAGGACCGCGAATGTCAGGGCGGTAACAGCCGCGCGGCTATGGATGCTGGATCGCGAGACCTTCCTGGCAGCGATCACTCGCTCGCCTCGCGCAAAAGTGGCCGCGGCGCGGGTCGCGGACGTGCGTCGGCGCGCCACGCAGGAGACCCGGGCAGACGTACGCGAGTACCGCCAGCGTCGGCGCTGAATCGCTAAAGTCCTGTTCCTTCACCCCACCCGACACGGTGAATTTTCTCGCGCTTCTCGCCGGAATGGTTTTCCCCTGCGGCAGCGCCTCGTGCCCACTGATGACCGTGCCTGCTGGCGTCAGACGGGTTCCCCCTGACCCGATTTGCTCGGCGTATCCTCTTGGTTCGACTCATCCGCCAGAACGCACCTTAAAGTCGCCATTGGCGTCGACCGGCGCTGATGCTCGGCGGTGGGGTTTGGACAGAGTCTCTGTGCCAAGCCTCAGGCCGAGGTGGCGGAATGGGTGGACGCGCTGGCGTCAGGTGCCAACGGGGGCAACCGGCGTGGAGGTCCAGGGACGCGCCTCTGCACCCTGCCCGCCCCGACCAGGCTGATCCGGATCACATCGGCGAATAACGGCCTACGCCTTCTTTGTCATCGATCCACATGTCCCATGAACCACCCTGCCGCGTCAGTGCAAGGCCTGACGTATAGCGTGGTCCGGCGCTTTACAGCCTGCTGGCCGGCGGCCAAGATACCGCCATGACCGACCCCGGCCAGGCTTCCATCCGAACACGAATTCGCACATCTGTCTCCCTGCTGTTTCTGCTCACGGTCACGACCACCGCCGGCGCCGGGATCGAGCTGGACGATTGTCTGCTGCACGACGCCAGCGGCCTGCGCGCGGTGGCCGCCCGCTGCGGGATGCTGTCCGTCCCCGAGGATCCGTCGGCGGCTGACGGGCCGCGGATCTCATTGCGGATTGCGGTGATACCGGCGCTAGACGGCTCAGGTACCGGCGAGGCATTCACCGCACTGGCCGGCGGACCCGGCGCCGCGGCGACCGAGTTCTACGCCGCCTACGCCCAGGCATTTGCCTACATCCGCCGGGACATGGACATCATGCTCGTGGATCAGCGTGGTACCGGCGGCTCGGTGTCGCTTGAATGTCCGCTGCCGCCGGCGCTCGAGCTGGATGTGGATCCAGCCACGATCCGGAACCTGAGCCAGTCGTGCCTGGCGTCGCTGGGGCGCGACCCGGCACCGTTTACGACCTCACTGGCAGTGCAGGATCTGGACACGGTGCGCGATCAACTCGGCTACTCCGGGCTGCACCTTTATGGAGGCTCATATGGCAGCCGCGTGGCCCTGCACTATCTGCGCCGTTTCCCGGATCGCGCTCGGAGCCTGATCCTGGATGGCGTGGTGCCTCCCGGGCTTGCGCTTGGCCCGGACATAGCCATAAACGCACAGCAGGCGCTGGACCGGATATTCGAGCGCTGTGCCGCCGA
>JBATKC010000078.1:0-9007 GCA_049669065.1 Gammaproteobacteria bacterium | reverse complement strand
ACCCACTGCAATGCCGGGGCGCTGGCCACCGGTGGTTTTGGTACTGCGCTCGGCGTTATCCGCGAAGCCTGGGCGAGCGGCAAGATCGCCCATGTGTTCGCCGGCGAGACCCGGCCCTGGTTTCAGGGATCGCGTCTCACCGCGTGGGAGCTCTCCCGGGACCGGATCCCGGTGACCGTGCTCGCCGACTCGGCCATGCCGCAGATGTTTCGACGTCAGCATCCTTCCTGGCTGATCGTCGGCGCGGACCGGGTCGCGGCCAATGGAGACGTGGCCAACAAGATTGGCACTTACGGGTTGGCCCTGAGTGCGCGCTACCATGGCGCAAAGGTGATGGTGGTGGCGCCATCCTCGACCGTGGATCTGGACACGGCCAGCGGCGACGGCATCCCCATCGAAGAACGTGACGCCGGTGAAATCTGGTCCGCCACCGGGGCTGATGCGGCGCTGCCAGGCGTCGACTTCGCCAACCCGGCTTTTGACGTCACGCCGGCGGCCCTGATCGACGCCCTGGTGACCGAGAAGGGGGTGGTGGAAAGCCCGGATACAAAGGCTTTGGCGGCAGCGATGGCCCGGTCCTGATCCAGCCTTGAGCGGCTGGGCCGCGGTGCCCGCTTCGAGCCCCTAACGTGGTAAGATATGCCACTTTTGCAGGCCGCCGAAATTCCCTCGGTCAGGCACCCTGAAATCCAGAGAAATCAAGCCTCCCCGTATGGCAGAAGTCGCACGAGAAGTCCTCCACGTTAATCTCGAGGACGAGATGAAACAGTCCTACCTCGATTACGCGATGAGCGTGATCGTCGGCAGGGCACTTCCCGACGTCCGAGACGGTCTCAAACCCGTGCATCGCCGCGTGCTCTTTGCCATGCGCGAGCTGGGTAATGACTACAACAAGGCGTACAAAAAATCCGCCCGTGTGGTGGGTGACGTCATCGGCAAATACCATCCGCACGGCGACACGGCGGTCTACGACACCATCGTGCGGATGGCACAGCCGTTCTCGATGCGCTACATGCTGGTGGACGGCCAGGGCAACTTCGGCTCGGTCGACGGCGACGCCCCGGCGGCCATGCGCTACACCGAAGTGCGCATGGCCCGTATCGCCCACGAACTGCTGGCCGACATCGAGAAAGAGACGGTGGATTTCGTCTCCAACTACGACGAATCCGAATCCGAGCCCGCCGTCCTCCCGACCCGACTGCCCAATCTGCTGATCAACGGCTCGGCCGGTATCGCGGTGGGTATGGCGACCAATATCCCGCCGCACAATCTCACCGAGGTGGTGAATGCCTGTATCGCGCTGATCGATGATCCGTCATTGAGCATCGGCCAGCTGATGGAACACCTGCCGGGGCCGGACTTCCCGACCGCCGCCATCATCAACGGCGCCAGCGGCATCCTCGAGGCCTATCAGACCGGCCGCGGCCGCATCTATGTTCGTGCGCGCTCGCACATCGAGGAGGTGAGCACCACCAGCGGCAAGGAGGCCATCATCGTCACCGAGCTGCCCTACCAGGTGAATAAAGCCCGGCTGCTCGAGAAGATCGCCGAACTGGTGCGCGAGAAGAAGATCGAGGGAATCACCGAGCTGCGTGATGAGTCCGACAAGGACGGCATGCGGATGGTGATCGAGCTGCGCCGTGGCGAAGTGCCTGAGGTGGTGCTGAATAATCTCTACAAACACACGATGTTGCAGAGCGTGTTCGGCATCAACATGGTGGCGCTGGTCGACGGGCAGCCGAGGCTGCTCAATCTCAAGCAGATGATAGAGGCGTTCCTGCGTCATCGCCGCGAAGTCGTCACCCGCCGCACTATCTTCGACCTGCGCAAGGCGCGGGATCGTGCTCACGTGCTGGAAGGTCTGGCCGTGGCGCTGGCCAACATCGACCCGGTGATCGAATTGATCAAGACCTCCGGGTCACCGGCCGAGGCCAAGACCGGACTGCTGGAACGACTGTGGGCGCCTGGCGTGGTCACGACCATGCTCGAGCGTACCGGGGCACGCGCGACGCGACCCGAGGATCTGGCCCCGGAATTCGGGCTGGTCGAGGGCGGCTATCGACTGTCCGAGACCCAGGCCCAGGCGATTCTCGATCTGAGGCTGCATCGCCTGACCGGGCTTGAACAGGAAAAAATAGTATCGGAATACAAGGAGTTGCTGGAAAAAATTCAGAATCTGCTTGATATACTTTCCGACCCCGGACGCTTGTCCAATGTGATCCGCAGCGAACTCGAACAGGTGCGTGATGACTACGGCGATAAGCGCCGCACCGAGATCTTCGAGGCGCGGGTCGATCTGACGCTGGAAGATCTCATCCCTGAAGCCGACATGGTCGTCACCCTGTCACATGGCGGCTATGCCAAGGCGCAGCCTACCGCCACCTACCAGGCCCAGCGTCGGGGTGGTCGCGGCAAGTCGGCGACGCGGATGAAACAGGAAGACTTCGTCGACAAGCTGTTCGTCGCCAACAGTCATGACACGCTGCTGTGTTTCTCGACGCGCGGCAAGATGTACTGGTTAAAGGTCTACGAACTCCCGCAGGCCGGGCGCGGCTCGCGCGGCAAGCCCATGGTCAATCTGCTGCCGCTGGAAGCGGACGAACGCATCAGCGCGGTGCTGCCGATCCGCGAGTACGAGGAAGATCTCTTCGTGTTTATGGCCACTGCTCACGGCACGGTCAAAAAGACGCCGCTGTCCGCGTTCTCCCGCCCACGCAGCAACGGCATTATCGCGGTGGATCTGCGTGGCGATGATGCGCTGGTGGACGTGGCGGTGACCGATGGCGGCCGCGACATCATGCTGCTGGCCTCGAGCGGCAAGGCGATCCGTTTCCGCGAGAGCGATGTGCGCGCGATGGGTCGGGGCGCTGCCGGGGTACGCGGTATCCGCCTGGGCAAGGGTGAGCGCGTGATCTCGCTGATCATTGTCGACCAGGGCGATATCCTGACCGCCACCGAAAATGGCTACGGCAAGCGCACGCCCTTGCCGGAGTATTCGGTCCAGGGCCGCGGCGGCATGGGGCTGATCGCGATCCAGACGTCGGGCCGCAATGGTCCGATGGTTGGCGCGCTGCAGGTGGAAGACGAAGATGAGATCGTGCTGATCAGCAGCTCAGGCACGCTGGTGCGCACGCCAGTCGCTGAAATCTCGACCATGGGGCGGAACACCCAGGGTGTGCGCCTGATTCGGCTCGACGACGGGGATGTGCTGGTGGGCCTGGACGGCCTGCCGCGCGAAAGTGAGGCAGAGGACGACGCCGAAGACGAGATCTCGGACTGAGCCCGAGGATCCAGGCTCAAAATCCAGGCAAGACAAACGGAGCAATCATGGCACGGGTGTTTAATTTCAGCGCCGGCCCGGCAGCGCTGCCGCTGGAAGTTCTCGAACAGGCCAGGGAGGAACTGACCGACTGGCAGGGCTGTGGCATGTCGGTGATGGAGATCAGTCACCGCAGCAAGGAGTTCATCGGCATCGCCGAACGCGCGGAAGCCGATCTGCGCGCGCTGCTGCAGATTCCGGAGGACTACAAAGTCCTGTTCGTTCAGGGCGGCGCCACCACACAATTCGGCGCGGTGCCCCTCAATCTGGCCGAGCAAGCATCGGCGGCCGACTATCTGCTGACCGGCAGCTGGTCAAAAAAGGCCCTGGCGGAGGCGCAGCGTTTTTGTGACGCGCGCGCGGCAGCCAGTGCCGCCGATGGTGGATTCACCGAGATCCCGGATCCGTCGACCTGGGCGCTGCGCGATGACGCGGCCTACCTGCACTACACCCCGAACGAGACTATCGGTGGCGTGGAATTCCATACCATCCCCGACAGTGGCGATGTGCCGCTGGTGGCGGACATGTCCTCAACGATCCTGTCCCGGCCGCTGGATGTATCGAAGTTCGGAGTGATCTATGCGGGCGCGCAGAAGAACATCGGCCCGGCCGGTCTGACCATCGTCATCGTGCGTCCGGACCTGGTCGACCGCGCCCGGGCGTCGACGCCGACCATGCTCGCGTACGCGCCGATGGCAGCCGCGGGCTCGATGCTCAATACCCCGCCCACCTACACCTGGTATATCGCCGGCCTGGTTTTCGCCTTGCTGCGTGAGCGGGGCGGTCTCGAGGCCATGGGCGAGATCAACCGGGAGAAGGCAGAACTGCTTTACGGTGCCATCGACGGTTCCGACTTTTATGCAAACCCGGTGCGCGAGGACTGCAGGTCGTGGATGAACGTGCCGTTTACGCTGGCCAATCCGGAGCTGGACCCGACGTTTCTGGACGAAGCCCGCGCCGCAGGGATGACCAATCTCAAGGGCCATCGTTCCGTGGGCGGCATGCGAGCCAGCATCTACAACGCGATGCCGCTGGCGGGCGTCCGCGCGCTGGTCGATTTTATGATGGAGTTCGAGCGTCGACACGGCTAAGACCATATCTATACATGCTGCGACGCGGCATAATCACAGAGACGCACCGTGCGGTGCTGAATCCGGCTGCAGGTAGAGACCCATGAGCTTCAAGATCCTGACTCTGAACAATATCGCTGTCGAAGGGCTGAGACGGCTGCCGCGGGAACGCTACGAAGTTGCGTCGGAGATCGGTCATCCGGATGCGATCATGGTGCGCTCGGCCAAAATGCACACAATGGAAATCCCGCGCAGCGTGAAGGCCATCGCGCGAGCCGGTGCCGGGGTGAACAATATCCCGATCGATACCATGACGCGGCGTGGCATCCCGGTGTTCAACGCCCCCGGCGCCAACGCCAATGCGGTCAAGGAGCTGGTCGTCGCCGGGCTGCTGTTGGGCGCCCGCAATATCTGTCAGGGCTGGAACTATGTCCGCGAGCTCGAGGGCGATGACGCCGCGGTGAGCAAGCTGGTAGAGGCCGGCAAGAAGAAATACGTGGGCTTTGAACTGCCCGGACGGACCCTCGGCGTGGTCGGTCTGGGCGCGATCGGCGGTGAAGTGGCCAATGTGGCGCTGGCGCTGGGTATGAAGGCCATCGGCTTTGATCCGCAGCTGACGGTGCAACGTGCCTGGCAGTTGTCTTCGTCTATCGAGCAGGCGACGACGCTGGATAACTTGTTCAGCCAGTCCAACTTCATCACCCTGCATGTGCCGCTCAACGATCATACCCGGCAGCTGGTCAACGCGGAGCGGCTGGCGCTGATGCCGCCGGGCGGCATCCTGCTCAATTTCGCTCGCGGTGGCATCGTCGACGACGATGCGGTGCTGGCAGCGCTGGATGCGGGTCATCTTGCCGCCTACGTGACGGATTTCCCCAATAATCAGATCCGCAATCATCCGCGCGTCACAGCGCTGCCGCATCTGGGGGCTTCGACCGGCGAGGCGGAGGAGAACTGCGCCGCTATGGTGGCCGAGAATCTGCGTGAGTACCTCGAAAACGGCAACATCCGCCATTCGGTCAACTTTCCGGAAGCTATCATGCCGCGGACCGAGGGCATGCGGATCACGATCTCTAACCTCAATGTGCCAAATATGGTCGGTCAGATTTCGACCCGTCTGGCCGAAGCCGGGCTCAACATCATCGATCTGCTGAACAAGTCCCGCGGCGAGATCGCGTATACGCTGGTCGACGTAGAAGGCGAGGTGCCGGAGACGACACGCGACCAGATCGCCGGCATCGACGGCGTTCTCAACGTGCGCGTGATCTGAGACCCGCGGTCGTGAGCGATTCCAAACAAGAAGTGCCTGATCTCGAGGCCATCCGCGCCCGGATCGACAGTCTCGATGAACAGATACAGAGTCTGATCAGCGAACGGGCGCGGGCCGCCCAGGTCGTCGGCTCCAGCAAACTGGGCGAGACTGCAAAACCGCGCGATTTCTACCGTCCCGAGCGGGAGGCGCAGGTCCTGCGCAAGGTCGTGGAGCGCAACCAGGGTCCGCTGCGGGATGAGGAAATGGTGCGCTTGTTCCGTGAAATCATGTCGGCCTGCCTGGCACAGCAGGAACCGCTCAAAGTTGCGTTCCTCGGGCCCGAGGGCACGTTCACCCAGGCCGCCGTGCTCAAGCACTTCGGCCACTCGGTCAGGGCCTTGTCGCTGGCGTCGATCGACGAGGTGTTCCACGAGGTCGAGTCCGGGGTAGCAGATTTCGGCATCGTGCCGGTGGAGAACTCCACCGAGGGCACGGTCAACAACACCCTCGATATGTTCATGACCTCGCCGCTGCGGATCTGCGGCGAAGTCGAGCTGCGAATCCGGCAGCACCTCCTGGGCAAGGGTGAGGAGCTGGCGGACATCAAGCGGGTCTATTCCCATCAGCAATCGCTGGCTCAGTGCCGTGCCTGGCTCGAGCAGAAGCTGCCGGATGCAGAGTGCGTCGCGGTCAACAGCAATGCCGAGGCCGCGCGGCTGGCTCGTGATGAAGACGGTGCCGCCGCTATCGCCGGTGAGGCTGCTGCCGAGGTCTATGGTCTGAAGGTGTTGATGGCAAATATCGAAGATCGGCCGGACAACACCACCCGATTCCTCGTCATCGGTCGCGATCTGTTCCCGCCCAGCGGTCGCGACAAGACATCGTTGCTGCTGGCGGCCCGGCACAAGGCGGGCGCGCTGCACGAAATCCTTTTCCCGCTGGCCAAACACAATGTCAGCATGACCCGCATCGAATCTCGTCCGTCGAACCGTGGTAAATGGGATTACGTGTTCTTTGTCGACGTCGAGGGGCATGCGGAAGATCCGAAGATCGCCGGCGCATTAAAGGACCTGGAGGTGGCCGCCTCGCTGTTCCGGGTGCTCGGCTCGTATCCTTGTGCGATCCTTTAGACTCGGTCAGGTCATGCTGATCTGAGCCGGCGACCGAGGAGAGGACGCCATGAGTAATCCCTATCTGCACCTAGCCGCTCCCGGAGTGCGGGCGCTCAAACCGTACCTGCCCGGCAAGCCGATCAGCGAGCTGGAGCGCGAATACGGCGTCACCAACATCATCAAGCTGGCCTCGAACGAGAACCCGCTGGGTCCAGGCAAACGGGTCCTCGAAGCGCTGCGCGACATACCGGACGGCGAACTCTCGCGTTATCCGGACGGCGGCGGCTTCGAGCTCAAGCAAGCTCTGGCGCGGCGCCATGGTGTGGGGCCGGAGTGCATTACCCTGGGTAACGGCTCCAACGATGTGCTGGTCATGATCGCCGAGGCTTTCCTGCAGGATTCGCTCGAAGCCATCCATTCCCAGTATGCGTTCGCAGTCTATCCGATCGCGATCCAGGCCGTCGGCGCCGCCGCGTGTGTGGCCCCGGCGCTGCCGGCGGATAGCGACAGTCCTTATGGGCATGATCTGGCCGAGATGGCCGGGTTGATCAGCGAGCGCACGCGTCTGGTGTTTATCGCCAATCCGAATAATCCGACCGGTACCTGGGTGCGCTCGGAGCCGCTGCGCACCTTTGTCGAAGAGCTGCCGCAGCAGACGCTGGTGGTCATCGATCAGGCCTACGGCGAATACATGGATGACCCGGAGTATCCCGACTGCGTCGACTGGCTGGATCGCTTCCCCAACCTGATCGTAACGCATACCTTCTCCAAGGCGTTCGGACTGGCCGGCCTGCGCATCGGCTACGCTGTTTCAGCCCCGGGGATCGCTGAAATTCTCGACCGCATCCGGCAGCCCTTCAACGTCAATCTGATGGCCAATGTGGCGGCCCTTGCCGCCCTCGAAGACCGCCAGCATCTCGCCCATTCGGTCGAGATGAATGCCGCCGAGCGCGATCGTGTGCAGACGGCGCTGGCCAGTTTCGGTCTGCAATGTGTGCCATCGGCCGGCAACTTTGTACTCGTTGACATGGGACAGCCCGCGATGCCGGTCTATGACGCACTGCTGCGCAATTCGGTGATCGTGCGGCCGGTCGCGAATTACGGCCTCGAGCGCCATCTGCGGATCAGTATCGGCACGCCACCAGAAAACGACCGGCTGCTACAGGCCCTGGGCGAGGTGCTGGACGCCGCCGGTGGTGCCGCCGGCGAGGTTGTCGATGGCGAGTGAAAATCCTGTGCGGGGCGCGACCGCCGAGACCGATTGCAGCGCATGGGTCACCTCGCCGGTGGCGCAGATCGGCGGGCATCTCAAGGTACCCGGCGACAAGTCGATCTCGCATCGGGCCCTGTTGCTCGGTGCTGTAGCCGCTGGCCCACTCGAGGTGGAAGGCTTTCTAGACAGCGCGGATTGCCGGGCGACCCGCGCCGCGGTTGAGGCGCTGGGCGTACGCGTCGAGCATCTGGGCGCGGATCGACTGCGGGTAATCGGACCCGGACCACGCGGTCTGCGCAATCCACGGGCGATGCTGGACCTGGGGAATTCAGGGACCGGGATGCGGCTGCTGACAGGTCTGCTGGCTGGCCTCGGTATCCGCGCCGAACTGACCGGTGATGCCTCGCTGAGGTCTCGCCCGATGGAGCGGATCGCCGCCCCGCTGCGGCAGATGGGTGCTGATATCCGGACCGACGATGGTCGTCCGCCGATTCAACTCGCCGGCGGTGGCGCGCTGACGGCGATCGACTACTCGATGCCGGTGGCCAGCGCACAGGTGAAGTCAGCGATCCTGCTGGCCGGGCTCTCCGCCCGGGGCACGACGGTAGTGCGCCAGCCGGCGGTGTCCCGGGACCACACGGAACGGATGTTGCAGTCTCTGGGCGCGCCGGTCGACTTCGATCTTCAGCATGCATCGATACAGGGACCGTGTGTACTCAATGGCGGTCAGATCGGCGTGCCCGGGGATTTCTCGTCGGCCGCATTCTTTGTCGTCGCGGGCTTGCTGAGGGCCGGGGAGGGGATGTTGATCCGTGGCGTCGGTATCAATCCGACGCGGATCGGTCTGCTCGATATCCTGCGCGCCATGGGCGGCCGGATCGCGATCCGCAATCCGCGTCAGCTCGGTGCCGAGCCGACCGCGGATCTTTGGGTCCAACGCAGCGCGCTGGTGGGTATCGACGTGCCGCCGGATCTGGTGCCGCTTGCGATCGACGAATTCCCGGTGTTGTTTGTGGCCGCGGCGGCGGCGCAGGGGACGAC
>JBATKC010000077.1:0-4995 GCA_049669065.1 Gammaproteobacteria bacterium | reverse complement strand
GGCCGGATCCGTGCCATGGTGCCCTGATGGGCGGCGCCCTCGCTGGCCTGATCGAGCACCCGGCGCTCGACGGTCTGCGGTTTGATGCCGGCCACCAAAGCCAGATCGACAATGTCCTGCAGCCGCTGGTCATGGCGCTCGCGGGCGAGTTTGAGCTCCAACACTCGCTCCGGCGCCGTGCGCAACAGATGCGTCACCGCGTGCAGTCCGAACACCAGGGACGGGTCGTCGCCCCGTTTTGATCCGCGCCGCATGTCTCAGCGCTTGCGGCGCCGCTTGCCGCGCCGACCTCTGGTTTCATCCGCCTGCGTCGCCGGCTCGAAGTCGATCTTGCGGCTCTCCAGATCGACCCGCGCCACGCGCACCCGGACGGTGTCCGAAAGTTGCCAACTCTGCCCGCTGCGTTCGCCGACCAGCGAGCGGCGTACCGGGTCTCGGCGGAAATAATCAGTGCCCAGCGAGCTGACATGAACGAGACCCTCGATCTGCAGCTCGGGGATCTGAACAAACAGGCCGAATTCCATCACGCCGGTGACAATGGCATCGAATTCCTCGCCGATCTTCGACTGCATAAACTCGCACTTCAGCCAGTCCAGCGCTTCCCGGGTGGCGTCATCCGCGCGGCGCTCGGTCGTGGAGCAATGTGCACCGAGCCGCTCCATTTCGGGCTTGTTGTAATCAAATCCGCCGCTGCCCCGCCCGCGCAAGGCGTGACGGATCGCGCGATGGACCATCAGATCCGGATAGCGCCGGATCGGCGAGGTGAAATGCGCGTATTGCTCCAGGGCCAGACCAAAATGGCCCTTGCAGTCGGGCGTATAGACGGCCCGCGACAGCGAACGCAGCAGCACGGTTTCGATCAGGCTTTCGTCGGGGCGACCGCGCACCTGGTCGACGATCTGGCTGTAGTGTTTGGGCTCCAGATGGTCGCGGCGCGGCATCTTTACGCCATAGGCGGCCAGGAATGCTGCCAGGTCCTCGAGTCCCTCCTCCTCGGGCCCGGTATGGACCCTGAACAAAGTCGGCAGGCGGCGTTTATGCAGGAAGCGTGCAGCCTCGACGTTGGCAGCGATCATGCATTCCTCGATCACCCGGTGCGCGTCGTTGCGATGCCGCGGCACGACCCGCGCGATCCGTCCCTTGCGATCGAAGGCGAACGTCACCTCGGGCAGATCGAAATCGATCGCCCCGCGCCGGCGGCGGGCGGCAGCGAGGCTGCGGTAGACCTCGAACAGATGTTCGAGCTGCGGCATCAGTCTGCCGATCCGGCCGCGTGCACCCGCATCTCCCTCGACCACCGCCGCCGCCACTTCGTCGTAGGTAAGGCGCGCATGGGAGCGCATCAGCCCTTCGAAGAATCGTGACACCGTCACCTGGCCCGTGTCATCGACGTGCATTTCGCAGACCATGCACAGCCTGTCCACCTTGGGGTTGAGCGAACACAAGCCGTTGGACAGCGATTCGGGCAGCATCGGCACGACCCGGCGCGGGAAGTACACCGACGTGCCGCGTTCGCGCGCCTCCTGATCCAGCGCCGAGGCCGGCGCCACATAATGGGACACATCGGCGATGGCGACGAGCAGACGCCAGCCCTGCCCTTTGCGCTCGCAGAACACCGCGTCGTCGAAATCCTTGGCGTCGGCACCATCGATTGTGACCAGCGGCAGCTCCCGCAGGTCCTCGCGTGCGTGCTTGTCCGCAGTCAGCACACGACTGCCCAGTGCCTCCGCTTCGGCCACCGCGGCCTCCGGCCAGCGGAACGGGATGCCGTGGGCGCGGATCGCGGTTTCGGTCTCGATGCCGGGGGCGTCGGCTGCGCCGAGGACCTCGGTGATCTGTCCCACCGGCTGCGCACCCTTGCGCGGTTGCTCGATGATCTCCGCGACCACGATCTCGCCCGGCTTTGCGCCCGCGGTGCGTCTCGGCGCGATCGCCACCATATGGGTCACGCGGGGATTGTCCGGCACGACGAAGCCCACGCCCGATTCCCGGGCGTAACGACCGACGACTTCCCGGGTGTTGCGTTCCAGCACCTCGACCAGCGAGCCCTCGGGGCGTCCACGGTTATCGTGTCCCTTGACCCGCACAGCCACCCGATCCCCATGCATCACTTCGCGCATCTGCCGGGGCGACAGATAGAGGTCGTCGCCAGCGTCGTCCGGAACGACAAAACCGTAACCGTCACGATGACCGATGACCCTGCCGACGATGACATCGAGCCGGTCCAGCAGACAGTAATCGTTGCCCCGATTGAGGATGATCTGGCCGTCACGGATCATCGCGCGGAGACGGTTATCCATCGCCTCCTGCTGCTTGCGGGACGGCAGCCCGAGAGCCTCCATCAAGCGCTTGCGCGGCACGGGGCGGGCCCGCTCGCGAAGGATCTCCAGCACCGCTTCCCGTGACGGGATCGGGATCCGGTGGCGCTCTGCCGGGGAGGCTTCTGACGGCCGCGAGCCGGCGCGTTGACGGGGTTTTTTACTGCTCATTGACTCTCCGTTTCTTGTATCGATTACGAAGTTTCCCCCGTTTGACAAGGATACCCGCTGTGGTTAAAGTTCGCGCCTCATTTCGCGGCGCCATCCTGGCGTCATATCTCGGGCCCAGGTGGCGGAATTGGTAGACGCGCTGGCTTCAGGTGCCAGTGGGGGCAACCCCGTGGAGGTTCAAGTCCTCTCCTGGGCACCATCTCCTGAAAAGATCACAGAATCATGCGCTTGATGATCTAATCGTCGCTCGCATGGAACAGGCTTGTGGTTCAGATCCTCAGCCTGACGAATCGGCCCGTAGCAGCGGTATCCGCGCAACCAATCCGTCTGGTCGCTCACGAGGACCCCTCCCCTCGGGCTCCGCGCTCTCCTGCGTCTAGCGGTGTCCGTCTCGCGCCGCATGCTGCGGTGCGTGGACTCGGGGATCGTGGAGTGTAGCCGCTTCCCGGAAACTCCCGAGAATCCCCGGCGAAACCGTGATCGATCCGCATTGCACTCGCCTGTCTCTCTCTGAGTAGCATCGGAACAAGGTGAAGAGCCACGCTCAGAGTCCCGGGGTATGGGGCTGGCCACCGTCATGCGCATCCTCGAGCTGCCCGACAGTCGCATCGCGGTCGCCAGCAAGCCTGGCGTGGGGACGACATTCGAGTTTGAACTCCCGTTGCACAAGCAGGCGGCCTGACGGGAATCAGCCCGCTCACTCCGATCTCGCCGCCGCAGGGTCCTGATCCGATTTGACAGTTTGATTATGAGACCTTCGTCACGAGCCGCTGGCGGCCCTCAGGTACCGCAATCACGCCGCGGGCGACGCGTCTTTGTTGCAATAAAATACGAAGACAGACAATTGTGGCGTCACCAGCGATTCAGCATCGCAGCCCAGAGCAACAAACGGAGATCAGTCAATGCGGCCGGAACGAAAATCAGCAGGCACCGGGATCGAATCCAGATCCTGTTCGCGCCAGACGGTAGCCAAACCCCGATTCGAGCCCAAACCGTGTCGAGTCGAGCGCGGGCATCGGACCAGCACCGCGATCAACGGTCGTCTCCTCGGTCACAATTACACCGCGTTGTAGCTGTCGTCAGACATCCCTGAGCACGTCACCTTCGTTTTCGTATTCAGGCCCCCGGCGCACGGAATACGAGGTTGGGAACAGTGACCGTAACTCACTGTGCTCAAGAATTCGGAAAGCCTCAGCGCCAGGGGCCCTGCCCCCAATTTCCCGCCCCCAAGTTCTCCGCAGCTTGCTAACCATCACAGCCGGGGCGTATCTTTGCCCGGACGCAATCCTGTGCTGTGGGCGATCAAGAACCCCTGGCCCGCGACCTGGATTCGGACTTTCCGGCCAGACCGACTGCGACCGGGGCTGAAGACAGCATCGATCTGTAGTGAATAGTCACCCGTGCCGGGCATTATCACGGAGCGAGTATGGCTGCGTTGACCGCATCTGAGCCGATGCTGGCGCTGCGCACGGTATTGGCGGCGCGCGTGTTGCGTCGTTCGCTGCTCGCCTACCTGGTTTTCAACACGGCCGAGGCCGCAGTCTGGGTGGCCACTCTGGTGTTCGCATACGACTATGGTGGCACGACCGCAGCAGCATTCGCCTGTCTGGTCCAGCTGCTGCCGGCGGCAGCCATCGCTCCGGTGGCTGCATCGATGGGCGATCGGGCGCCGCGTGAGCGGATACTGGCTTGGATCTACTGCGTCCAGGCCGCAATGATGGTACTGACGGTCGCGCTGTTTATGGTGGGCGCCGCGCCGCCGCTGATCCTCGTCGGGGTGATGCTCGTTTCGATGACGTTCAGCTTCACACGACCGGTCTACCTGGCCTCGCTGCCGGCCTTTGCCGCGACACCCTCGCAGCTCACTGCGGCAAACAGCGTGTCGGCGATGGTGGAGAGTCTGGCTGAGCTCCTGGGGCCGGCCATCGCCGCAGTGATTGTCACTCTTGCGGGCCCGTCGCAGGTCTTTGCGACATTCGCGGTTGGCCTGCTGCTTGCCGCATTACTCGTTTACCAGGCGACACGCCCAACAGCGGCTGCGCCTGCAGCTGAGCGTCAGAAGATCAGCCTGACTGACTGGTCGGCGTCGCTGGACGAGGTGCGCGCCAGACCCGCAGGCAGGCTGTTGCTGAGTTACCTCGGCGTGGCGTACATGCTGGTGGGCATGGCCGATGTGCTGGCCGTCGTGCTGGCGTTCGAGATCCTCACGCTTGGTCCTTCCGGTCCGGGCATCCTGATTTCGGCGATCGGTTTTGGTGGTTTGGTGGGTGCCGCCGGATCGATCCTGCTCGCGGGTCAGCGCCGGCTGGGGCCAGCGCTGGCTGGCGCCCTGCTGGTCTTCGGCGTGGCCTTCGCGCTCACCGGTCTGACGGGCCATCTTCTTTTGGCAGTGTTGCTGCTTGCTGCTGCCGGTGCGGGGCAGAGCGTTCTCGGTGTCGCGGCCCGCACTCTGCTGCAGCGCTGTGTGGACGAAGATGTGCTGGCACGCGTTTTCGGCCTGCAGGAG
>JBATKC010000076.1:0-14201 GCA_049669065.1 Gammaproteobacteria bacterium | reverse complement strand
GCGCGCTCATCGACAGTGCCGATGCGTTGAGTGAGAAATATCTCGCCGAATCCAGATTCGCCGGCGCCTACGAACGCCTCAAGTCGCTGGTGCCGATTTTCCGCCGCAGTATCGAATACGTGCTGATGGTCACCGTCGCGACCCTTGTAGTCGTGCAGGTAGAAGCCATCGCGTCGCTGGCCGAATGGGGCCCACGCGTTATCCGCATCATCGGCATCGTATTCCTGGCCCGGCTCGGGAAGGAGCTGGCGCACTACCTGATGGATGAGATGCTGCTGAAGCAGGCCAGCCTGACACCGCAGCAGCGACAGCGCCGCAAGACGATGGTCCCCTTGTTCCGCAGCATCGTCAGTTATGCCATCTACTTTTTCGCCGGCATCATGATTCTGAAAGAACTCGGCATCAACCCGACCCCGATACTCGCGGGTGCGGGCATCGCCGGATTGGCCGTTGGCCTAGGGGCGCAGAATCTGATCAACGACATGGTGTCCGGATTTTTCATCTTGTTCGAGGAACACTTTCTCGTCGGCGATTTCGTCAAGATCGGCGAGGCTGAGGGAACCGTCGAATCGATCGACCTGCGCACGACGAGAGTCCGCGACAATGCAGGCCGGCACCATATTATCCGCAACGGGCAGATCAACGATCTGGTTAATTACTCAAAGGAATACACCAACGCGGTGGTCGACGTCGGCGTGGCCTACGAGTCCGATCTCAACAAGGTTTTCGATGTACTCAAGACCACCGGCGAAAAACTGAAAGCCGAAAACGACCTCGTCCTTGAAGCGACGTCGGTCAAGGGGCTGGACAATTTTGGTGAGTCCGAACTCACGCTGCGCACGGTTACGCGGGTGAAGCCGGGCAGCCATCTGCCGGTGGAGCGGGATCTGCGCAAGCGGATCAAGGATGCCTTCGATGCGAACGACATCGAGATTCCGTATGCCCGACGTGTGCTGATCATGCGCAACGAACAGGAGCCGGTGCCCGAATAGATTCTCAGGTCGTACGGAGGAGGGCAGCGGAAATCCGTGGACAGTTTACATAATTCGTCCGTTGCTCCAGGTCGCATCGAGTTCTATCGGAACACGCAAATTGCCCCCGGATTCTCGACACTCCGCCCAACGCGCAGAAACCGAACCGGATTCATGAATAGGCAACCGGATCAATGGCCTACGGACATCCAACCTCTGTGCGGCACCACAGCATGCAAAGCTGCGCGACACCTGGCTGGATAGCACGCTCCCCCGTCGACGGGTCTCCGCCAGCCGGCGCCGCTCGTGGGGTCAGCAGCTGAAGGATGGATCGCTCGCTGCGTCGAAAAGCAGCGCACCCGTGTAACATTGTTCTCGCGGCGTCTAGAATAATCCGCGCTTGTCCGATAACCGCCGCAACAGCCGACTTTTGGCCGGCGCTGCGAAAATGATAATGACCCCGGGGGCAGCACGTGAAGACCGTCACCCCCTCGGAACAATTCATGCGGCGGCGATCCGCTGCCGGACCGAATAATATCCTGGGGCGAGTGCTGCCCGCGGGAGTATGAGCGGCGCCAGGGCGCCTGATGGCCGTGCAACGTTTCGGGAGAATGGACGTCAATGACGCTGACTACGAAGATCAATCTGGCTCTGGCTATCGTGTTCGCGGCCGGTCTGTTCATCACCGGGTATGTCTCCCGCGCCATCCTCCAGGAAAACGCCGAGCATGAGGTGCTCACTCATGCCGGCCTGATGATGGAGTCGGCGTATGCGGCCCGTGCCTATACGATCAAGCAGGTCAAGCCGCTGCTTACCGACAGGCTCGACGAGGTGTTTCTTCCCCAGACCGTGCCGTCCTATGCCGCCACGCAGCAGTTCACCCAGCTGCGCGAGACGCACCCGGATTACTGGTACAAGGAATCCACGCTGAACCCGACCAACCCCTCCAACCGCTCGACGGAATGGGAAGCGGACATCATCCAGGAGTTCCGCAACGATCCTGAGCTGGACGAGATTACCGGCGAACGCCAGACACCGACCGGGCCCGCGCTCTACCTGGCGCGCCCGATGCGCGTCACCGAACCCGGCTGCCTGAACTGCCACGGCCTGCCGGGCGACGCGCCGCCGACCATGATGAAGCTTTATGGCAGCAACAATGGTTACAGCTGGAAGATGAATGAGGTCGTGGGCAGCCAGATTGTCTCGGTGCCGCTGTCGGTGCCGTACGAGCGCGCCCAATTTGCTTTTCGCGCCTTCATGCTCTCGCAGCTGGTCGTACTGGGCGCGATCTTTATCGTCGTCAACGTCGCACTGCGCCTGATCGTCATCCGGCCGGTGCGGCAGATGGCCGCGATCGCCGACCAGGTGAGCGGCGGCGATCTCGAGGTCGCCGAATTCGAGGGCAGCGGCAAGGACGAAATCGCCCAGCTGGGCAATTCGTTCAACCGCATGCGCCGCAGCGTCGAGAAGGCCATGGAGCTTCTGGGACGCTGACGCCATGAGCACCACGTCCCACAAGGTATTCATCTGCTATTCCAACCAGGACGTGGCCTACGCCAATTCGACCTGTCGTGCGCTCGAGGATGCCGGCATAGGCTGCTGGATGGCGTCACGGGACATCTCGCCGAGCAAGGACTGGGCCGAGGAGATCATCGACGCGATCAGTTCCGCGTCGATCATGATCCTGGTCCTTTCCGCCAGTTCCAACGACTCGCCGCAGGTCCGCCGCGAGATCGAGCGCGCCGTCAACAAGAACGTGCCGGTGCTGCCGCTGCGCATCGAAGACGTAATGCTTTCCAAGAGCCTCGAATATTTCATCAGCACCCACCAATGGCTCGATGCGTTCACGCCGCCATTCGAGGCGCACCTGGAGAACCTGCGGATGTGCGTGCTGGACGCGCTCGAGGGTCCGTCGACGGATCGCGCATCGGCCCGCGTATTACTCAGGGCCCGTCCTGCTGCCGCGCCCGCGCCGGCTACGCCGGCGCCTGTAAGCGCGCCGGAATTTTCGAAACAGGACCTCAAGTACCTCGAGACTCAGTTGGCCAGTCACCTGGGACCCGTCGCGAAATTCCTGGTGTCACAGGCAGCCAAAAACTGTTCGTCGACCGAAGAGCTGATCGCGCTGCTTTCGAGAGAACTGAAGGCCGATGGCGAACAGAAGGCGTTCCGCGAAAATTGTCAGTTTCTCGTGGAGTAGCGGGCGCAGCCGATCGCGCCCTGCATTTCGCTGCACCGGCTACTTGCCGATTGCTGCGGCGAGCCCTTCGGGATCGGCGACGCTGACCCACAGCATGGAATGCTTCCTGAACCCGATGACCCTCGGGATCTTATGCACGAACGCGATGCTCAAGCCCTTGTGATGGTTGGTCCCGAAGGTGAGCCCGTCGTCGACGAAGCTCAGCCGCAACCCCACCGCGGTGTACCAGCGGTGCGGGCCCGTGATGAGCGCGTGGTCGACGTTGTCGAGTGTCGTCTCCACTTTCACTCGCCCGTAGGTCGCGACGAGTTTGCCATCATCCGAAATATCGACGCCGTCATCTTCGCTTACGCCCAACGCGAAAAACAGTGCGGCCCATCGCTTGTCGAACCGGTATGGGAAGTGCTGTGTTGTCATGAGCCTGGATTCTGATGGACCGTACGACAGCGGTCATTGCTCGATGGCTTGTTCCGGAGAAAGACCGGTGCCGAGCCTGGGTTTTTTCCCAGCGATATCGGCGGCAAACCCAGGTCCGATCTCAATGCCTTCTAAGCCTGCTTCCGCAGCCAGTTCATCTGCATGACCAGCAGGACGAGGAACACGACGAGAATCACCAGCCAGGTCCTGAGCAACAGCGGATCTTCAAGCGAGGTGACCATGGGCTTATCCATGGGGAATCGAGTAAGGATTTCCGTGGCGGTCGGGATCAGGTGAAACAGGACAGTGGCCGAGAAACACAGGGCGACAAAATACTTTTTGAACGCACCCAAAAAACTGGTACTGGCCGCCACGTAACCGACCACCACAGCCGCGATTGTCAGTGCGGCCAACACGTGCGCCGCATTGGCGCTGCCATGTTTGAAAATACCCAGGGCGCTCGCCGCGGTGAGAAGCGTGGCGAGCAGATAGATCTTGCCGAGCGGCCGCTCGATTCTGATCTGCTTGTCTTGCCATAACAGATAAGCCGCGACGGCCACAGCCCCGCCGCCAACAATCGTGTGAAGGATGCCCAGGGGACTTAGCGGCATGTATTGGCCCTCGATGAGTACGCGCCCGGTGCGAAGCAGGCATAGTATCTCAGTTTCTCGTGAGCGACCGGGAAAGCCGGGTCGGACCGGAGTATTTGCTCAGACAGACACCGGTTCGAACCCTTTTTCTTGCTATCCCGTGGGGTGGCGCGCCGGTGTATGGGCGCCGCATGGTCTCGAGTTTCTTCGCGATATGGATCTCGTGCTCCGGCTTATGCATCAGCCCGGTGCAACTGAAGATGCGCCCCGCGTCGTCGCGCGAGACAGCGGCGACTCCGGCCACATCGGCAATAGCTGACCGGTGACAGCCGGGAGCCAGTTTGCCGGTTTCACCCGCCGCGCCTCGAAGCCGCGTATATTTGAGAAAATATGGCCCGGATCCCTGCAAGGTAAAACCATGCCCATCTGCGAAGCCGACCCCTGGCGCATGCAGTATTTCGAAGGCGTCACCTGCCCGGATGACGTTAACATCCCCACCGAAGATGGCGATGCCTGGCGCTGGTATCCCGACTACAAGTGGGTCTATGACAAGCTTGCGATCGCTGAAAGTCAGGATCTGGCGTGCGCGCCCCATGGTATCGATCCGGAGTCGTTCCCGGTATTCAGCAAGCCGATCTACAACATGCGCGGCATGGGGGCCGGCAGCGGCGTGTTGCGCACGGCGAAGGAATACAAACACCGGCAGCGGCCGGGGCATATGTGGATGGAGCTGCTGCAGGGCGAACACGTCAGCACCGATGTCGCGGTGGTAGACGGCACGGTGAAATGGCAGCGCCACACGGTCGGCGAGCCGCTCGAGGGCGGCATGTTCGACCACTGGACCGTGCTGGCCGCGGCCCGGCCACAGGTCGAGGCCTATCTGGCGGCGTGGGTCAGCACCCATCTGCCAGCTTATACCGGCATGCTGAACTTCGAGACCATCGGCGCCCGGATCATAGAGGTCCACATGCGTTTCGCCGATCAGTGGCCCGACCTCTACGGGAAGGGCTGGGTCGATGCGCTGATCCGGCTGTATGCCGATGGGGTATGGGCATTCGACGACAGCCACCGGCGCGACGCTTACAGCGTGGTGCTGTTCGGCGCCCACGGGATCCAGTATCGGTATCCGCCGGCCGACCTGGTCGAGCGGCTGCGCCAGCGCGAGGACGTCTCCAGCATCCAGATCACCTTCCACGAAGATCGAGCCCCGGCGAGTCATTCGATGCCGCCCGGCGGGTTCCGTCTCGCGATCGTCAACACCTTCGATCTGGAGGCGGGGCGCCGGGTCCGCGAGGAACTGGCGCTGAGCTTCTGGTCGACCCAGCAACTTCTGCAGCGGGGACGGCGCAAACGCGCGTGAGCGACGGCGTCGAAGACATCGAGCATGTCTGGATCCCGCTGGCGGACGGCTGCCGCCTGGCCGCGCGGATCTGGCGCCCGGTCGATGCGCCGGAGAATCCGGTCCCGGCCCTGCTCGAATTCCTGCCCTACCGCAAGCGCGACTTCATGCGCCATCGCGACGAGCCGATGCACCGGTATTTCGCCCGTCATGGTTACGCCAGCGTGCGCGTCGACCTGCGCGGCTCTGGCGATTCGGATGGTCTGCTGGAAGACGAATATTCCGCACAGGAGCATGCAGACGGTGTCGAGGTGATCGCCTGGCTGGCGGCGCAAACCTGGTGCAGCGGCGCGGTCGGCATGTTCGGCATCTCCTGGGGCGGATTCAACTCGTTGCAGATCGCGGCGCGCCGTCCGCCGGCGCTCAAGGCGATCATGGCGCTGTGCGCCGCCGATGACCGCTATACCGACGATGCGCATTACATGGGGGGCTGCCTGCTGACCGAGAACCTGCAGTGGGGCGCGATCTTTATGATGAACCAGGCGCTGCCGCCGGATCCGGAGATCGTCGGCGAGGCGTGGCGAGAAGACTGGCGCCAGCGGCTCGAACACCTGCCGAATTTCCCCGAGCTGTGGTTACGCCAGCCGTGGCGCAACGAATACTGGAGCGCAGGCTCGGTGCGCGATCACATCGAGCGGATCGAAGTGCCGGTCTATGCCATTGGCGGTTGGGCCGACGCCTATTCCAATGCGGTGCCGCGGCTCGTCGCCAGCCTCAAATCCCCGTGCAAGGGCCTGATCGGCCCCTGGGCACACACGTTCCCGCACCTGGGCATACCCGGGCCGGCGATCGGCTTCCTGCAAGAGGCGCTGCGCTGGTGGGACCGCTGGCTGAAAGACATCGACACCGGCATCGAGCACGAGCCGATCCTGCGCGTCTGGATGCAGGAAGCGGTCAAGCCCGAACCCCAATACGGAACGGTGCCGGGGCGCTGGGTCGCTGAACCGGTGTGGCCGAGCCCTCATATCGAAACGTCGACGCTGTATCTGTCGGCCAATGGTTGCAGCCGCGATCCGGGCGAGCCGGAAGAGCAGATCCTGTCGTCGCCCCAGACCTCCGGCATCCGTGGCGGCGAATGGTGTGGTTTCGGCAGCGACGGCGAGATGCCACGAGACCAGCGTCCCGACGATGGGTTCTCGCTGACCTGGGATACGCCGCGGCTGCGCGAGCCCGTCGAGATCCTCGGCGCGCCGGTGATCCGGCTGACGCTGCGCTCAGAGCAGCCCACCGCCAACATCATCGTACGCTTGTGCGACGTAGCACCTGACGGTTCGTCGCTGCGCGTGTCCTACGGTGTGCTCAATCTCACCCACCGCCACGGTCACGCCGCGCCGGAACCACTGATACCGGGCGAGCGTTTTGTCGTCGACGTGCCATTAAACGACATCGCCCATGCATTCCCGGCCGGTCACCGCATCCGCGTGGCGTTGTCCACCGCCTACTGGCCGATCGTCTGGCCGAGCATCGCCAAGCCCTGCCTCCACGTGACCACCGCGCAGAGCTATATTACGTTGCCGGTGCGCACACCGCGTGACGATGATGCCCGCCTCAGGCCTTTCGAAGCCCCGGCGATGGCGGAGAGGCCGTCGATGACCCGCGTCCGGCATCACGAGTTCAGCCGCCGGCTGGCGATCGACCTGACCAGCAACCGCTTCCATTACGAGCTCAATGGCAGCGAGTTCGACGACGCCAGCCTGGTCTATTTCGAGGATATCGATCTCAAGGTCGGCTACACGCTGAGCAAGTGTTTCGAGATCAGCGAGGATGATCCCCTGTCCGCGACCGAGATCATCGAGCAACGCGCCACGCTGATGCGCGGCGACTGGCGGGTCACGGTGCGGATGTCGATGACCCAGACCTGCGACGCCGAGGCGTTTTATCTCAAGGGCAGGATGGAAGCGGACGAGGGCAGCGAGCGATTCCTCGCGCGGGACTTCGATCTCAGCGTGCCGCGGCGTCTGGTCTGACCCGTGCCCACGCGGTCGCCACCAGCGTCTCCAGCAGTTCGGCATAGCTCCAGCCGGCGAGGCCGGCCATCACCGCGAGTTTCGCGTCATACCCCCAGGCCGGATTCGGGTTGACCTCCATCAGCTTGATCCGGCCGTCCGCCGCGGTACGGAAATCGAAGCGGCCGTAGTCGCGCAGGCTGAGTCGATGGAACAACGCTTCGCAGCGTGCGCCGAGTTCGCGTTGGCGTGACTCGTCCAGCGCCGCGGGTTTCAGCGCAATGTCGCTCCAGTAGGGCGAGGCCGGATCGGTCTTCGATTCGAAAGACAGGATCGGCGACAAGCCGGCCGGCAATCCTGAAAAATCCACCTCCAGCATCGGCAGCTGCTGAAAGCCGCCGTCACGGTTGCCGATCAAGCCAAGCCCGTATTCGGCGCCTGGCAGATACTCCTGGATCAGCACGTCGCGGCCGGGCAACTCTTCGGCCAGCCATTCCAGGTATGCCCGCGCCTCGGCGGCGCCATGGACCACCGCGTCCTTGGTGATGCCGACGCTGCCGTCGGCGGTGTTCGGCTTGATCAACGCCGGAAAGGCCGTGATGCTCGCGCGCCGGACTTCGGGGCCGGGGACGAAACGCTCCATCGGCACCTCGACCCCCATCGCTTCGGCAAGCAGACGGACGATCTGCTTGTCATAGCAATACAACATCCCCCGCGGTGGCGCGCCGGTGTAGGGCATCCCCATGATCTCGAGCTGCGTCGCGATATGGATCTCGTGCTCCGGGTTATTCATCAGCCCGGTGTCACAGAAATTGACCACGAGTTCCGGATCGATCTCGCGCAGCGTGTCGAACAGATCGGTATGGCGTTCGATGATCGTGTATTCGAAGCTGCCCAGCGACGCCAAGGCACTACGCATCGCATCGTGTACCGCGAGATCCTGGACGTCGTAGCGGTGACCCTGCTTGGTCGGATCAGGCAGCGACGGATCGCCGGTGACGAGCGCAATCTTTTGCGGCAGAGCTCGCATCAAAACACCCGCGTACGCAAGGAACCAGAGACGCAGTCCCTGCGTCTCTGGTTCGGATTATTCAACACCCGGCAGCCCGCGGCTCTGAACCCGATCGTTCTCCGCGCGCCGCCCTTACCGGTCCGACGGCACCACCACGACATCGATGCGGCGGTTCAGCCCGCGCCCCTGCGCGGTCTCGTTGTTCGCGATCGGCCGCGACTCGCCATACCCCACGGCCACGATCCGCGAGGCGCCCAGTACGGTGTTAGCGAGCAGGTAATCGCGGACCGAGTTCGCTCGGCGCTCGGACAGCGACCAATTCAGCTGGTCAGCGCCGACCGAATCCGTATGGCCTTCCACCACCAGCGACGCGCCAGGGAAGATATCGGGCACATCCGCGATCTTGCGCAACAGTCCGAAGTACCCGGACTGGATGACGGCCTGCCCGCTATCGAACTGCAGTCCGATCAAGCGGATGATGGTCCGGTTGCCTTCCCGCAGGATCTGCGCCTCACCGGGGCTAAACAGCGACTCGAGGGCAGCGATCTGCCGGCGCCGGAGTTCACTGGCCTCGGCCCGCTCGGTCGTGATGCCAAGCGCCAGCTCGAGCTCTGCGACGCGCGCGTTGGCATCGGTCAACTCGGTGGCCTGCTTTTCAAGATTCTGGATCCGCGCCAGCGACGCGTCTCGTGCCACGGCATAGCCGTTGCTCAGATCCGTCGAGCTATCGAGTTCCTTGGCAATCGCGATCAACGGCGTTTCCCAGCTCAGAATAAGTTCTTCAGCAGTGATCTGCTTCGACTTGAGACTTCCCGCCTGCTTCGCGAGATACATCGCGTGCCGCGCCTCGTATTCCGCTTCCCGCGCCATCGCACGCGGTTCTTCGGGGCGATAACGGCTCTTCTTCAGATCCGCCTCGGCACGACTCACCAGGGTCTCGGCCTTGGTCAGGCTGATCGGGGCGCCACGCTCGACCTTGTCCGCTCGCGCCATTGCGATCAGGCGCCGGGCCTCATTGAGTATCGCGCCCTGAATCGCCACCAGCTCGGCCTCGCGGTAGACCAGCTTGGCTTCCGCCGCGCCGCTTTTGGCGCGATTCACGTCGCCGTCTTCAAGCCTGCGCGCGGCGTTGTCAAAATCCTTCTCAGCCTCCTCCCACTCCGATTTGGCGAGGGTGCTCGACTGCGCGTCGACCGCGGCTTGCCGCGCTTTGAGCGCTGACGCAAAGGTGACGCGAGCGAGTTTTGCCACTTCCTCGGCTGCCTGCAGCGAACTATTCGCGCGCGTCAGATCGGTCTTGATCTTGTCGATACTCCTGCCGCGCTGGATATTGCTCTGCGCGCGCTCCCGATACTTTTCCGCTTCTTCGAAATTGCCGGGGGAGAGCAACGGCAGTTGTTGCGAACGTGCCATTTCGAACGCTGCGTCAGTCTGTTTGACCAGCTCTTCTCCGAGGTCTTGTCCGAAAGTCGCTGGCGCAACGACCAGGGTCAGGCTCAGACACAGACGCGCCAAAACCCGCGGGTTCACGTACGACATGATGCTATTCCTCGTTATTGGGATCAGGTGCCGGCTTATCGGGTAACCGGCTCAGGCTTCAGCCTACCGCCCACTATGATGAGAAAAAGCAAATAAGTAAAATTAAAGAATTATGGTATTTATATAAATCAGTTTTATTATATGTCGATGAATCTGGAACTATTGCGGACGTTTCTCGAGGTCGAGCGGTTTTGCAGTTTCAGCCGCGCCGCTGCGGAGCTGAATCTGACCCAGGCCGCTGTCAGCACCCGCATCCGGCAGCTGGAGGAGATTCTCGGCACCCCTCTTTTTGATCGCAGCCGGCGGGCAATACAGGTGACGCCGGCCGGACATCGCCTGATCCGTCGGGCAGATCTGGTGCTGGCCAACTGGCGTCACGCGCGACAGGACGTGGCCCAGGGCGATGCCGGGCCGCAGCTTTCGGTCGCCGGCAGCTATCGATTATGGGCCGTGTTGATGCAGGACTGGATACTGCGCCTGCGCAGGTGGCAACCCGATATCGCCCTGATCTCGGAACTCAATGCGCCGGATGTTCTGACGCGGCGCCTGCTGGACGGCATCCTCGATTTCGCGGTGATGCTGGAACCTCCGCAGCTGGAGATCCTGCAGATCCAGCCGGTCGCCGATGTCGAGCTGGCGCTCGTCTCGACGCGGTCGGCAGCCAGCCTCGAGGATGCCTTGGGCGCGACCTACGTCTATGTTGACTGGGGTCTTGCCCATGCGGTGGAGCACCGGCGCTTGTTTTCCGATGCACCCGAGCCGATGGTCCGGGTGGCCGAGGCCAGCATGGCGATGCAGTTGATCCTCAATTTTGGCGGCGCCGCCTATCTGCCGCTGACACTCGTCAGCGACGAGCTGAAGAGTGGTCACCTGCATCGTGTAGACGACGCCCCGCTCATTCAACGTACCGCCTATGCGGTGTTTCCGGTGCGAACCGAGCGCGCCGACTTTATCGGCGAATGCCTGGCGTTGTTCTCGGAATAGTATCGGTCCTGTTCCGGTATCCGGAGATGGTGCCGCTGTTCCCTTGCAGAAGGGACAAAGAAAAGGCCAGGGAACCTGGGGTCCCCTGACCGTCAACACCAACAGGCGCTCTCGTGTCGACTACAGTTAGTCGGAACTCAAAACCGGATAGCCTTCGACGTATATCCAATCCGTGTTCCGAGCCGGCACATGGCAGCCCAGGCAATCCACTGCATAGTCAGTAGCGACGTTGTTATTTTTATCGCCAGGTTTGTAGAGGGCCCAACCCCAGCCTTCGCCCCACAGTGAATTTTTCGGGAACCGTCCCCGCGTGTCCTTGATCATCACGAACCATTGCTTGATGCCGTCTGTCGCGTGGCTGACGCCGGTGCCGGTGGTGTAGTCCCCGGTCTCGGAGGCGCGCAGCTCCTTGACCAGCGTCGCGCCGTCGGGGAACTTGCCGGTGCGCCGATACGCCTCGACGGTTTCTCTCTCGGTATAGACGTCATGGAAGCCGCTCGCCCCACCTTCGGGGGCAAACCATGATCCCAGATGCACCATGGACAGATCGAAGCCCTCGGGAAAGCTGATATTGCCGGCCTCATCGACATACGGCGAGAAGCCATCCTCGGCGATCGCCGCAGACGCCGTCATGCCGAGCAATACCGACAGAACAGCCCCGGCACCGGGCCGAAACGCAGCCCACGTCATCACTTGCCCATGCCCAGCGTACTCACGATCCCGCCCGAGCCCTTTTCGCCCGTGCCTTTGCCGCCACGCAATACCGGGTAGTACTGGGTAAAGACAAAATCATCGGCGGCCGACGCCGCGTGGCAGGCGTTGCACGAAGCGGCAGGGAAGGGCGCCGCGGTCGCGGTCAGGGTCTTGTGGTCAGGCGTGGAGAAACTGAAGTAGGCCCAGTTACCCGGCTCATCCGGGAAGTCTTTCTTGCTCTTGATCGTGGCCTCGAGTCCGATGAATTCACCCTGGAAATAGCCGTTACCGCTGACCGCGGCCTTCGCGCCGACGCTGACCAGTTCCTTGACCAGGATCGTGCCCTCACGGAACTCGCCGGTCTTTTTCCAATGTTTCCAACTCTTGGGATCGATATAGACATTATGATGTTCGGGAAAAGCGGCCTTGCCGTTGTTCATATCATTCGGCGTAACGGGTGTACCGACGTAAACCCACTCGCGATATCCGGTCGGTCGCTCGAGCTCTCCGTCCTTGATCTCGTACGCATCCGCCTGCGCGGTAGTGGGAATGGCTGCGATCGCGGTGACTGCCGCGACGGCGACTAAAAGTATCCTCATTGATCTGGCTCCTGACGATGGAAAATCGGCGGCTAGCCCGCGATGGATGCGAGCAGCCGGCCAAACGTCAAGGTAGGCGTTCGATGCCGAGGAGAAAAGTACGGTTTTGCTGCTGGGGGTACGTTATTGCTGCGTGCGGAACTGGCTGGGTGTGGTGCCAACGATGCGCCGGAAATGGCGGCGGAAATGGCTCTCGTCGGCGAAGCCGAGCTCACAGGCGATGTCTGCGATCGACATTCGGGGCTGACGGCATAGCAGCTCGCGAGCTCGCGCTATGCGTAGCTGCAGCTGATATTCGTGAGGCGGAAACCCGGTTACGCGCTTGAACACGCGAGCGAAATGGAACGGAGACAGATTGAATTCGGCGGCCAGGTCTGACAGAGCGATGTTCTCATCCAATCTGTCGTTCAGTATTTCTATGCTTCTCCGGCAGTCACTCGCGGAAAATCCGCCTCGATCTCGGACGACATGGGTATTGCCAAGCGACGCTTTGCTGAGGCGATAGATACGCGCGGCAATCAAATGGAGCAATGACGACGTCACGAGATCCTTGCCGAGTCCATCCCTGCTCGTCTCCCCGCGCAGCTGACGCAAGAGGCTGTTCAGGCTGTGGTCAAAAATCCGGAAATGAGGCGTCAGCGGCGGGCACTCGCCATCTCGCTTTTCGAACTCGGCGCCGACGTCTGCGAGGAATGATGGAAGCATCGTCAGGTGCACGGATTCGGACGCGTAGCTCCAGTCCCATGCCAGCGGGAATCCTGACGGCACAAAAGTGATGTGACCTTGAGGACAACTCTGCCATTCGCGTTGGCCATTTGCGGTGCGCAACACCGAGCGGACCGCGCTGCCGCGGACCGGACTGCCGACACTGCACATGAGCATGTGTTCGCGCTGCCCATGGGCAAGATCGACACCTCCGGGCGGGCGACGGCGAACCAGCAGCTCTGCACCGACGCCAAATGACGTTCGCGACTCGATCGAGGTCGGGTCTACGAGAGATGCTGACAGGGCTTTCGCGGCGGAAATCACGGGAGAAGTATAACGATATTTGGATTGTGCAGTACCGAGATCAGCCTTCGTTTGATGCGTGGGCCAGGACTACGGCACACACCTCGCAGCTCCTGTCCGCGTGTGCCGCCGGCAGTCCCTAGTCGACCTTGACCGCCGGTACGGCTCCCACTGGCAGCGGCTCGACCTTTTCCTCCCGGTTCCGCAGGAACGGCACCAGGCAAAGCGTGATCAGGACGATCATTGAGTCCAGGAACAGCACGGCGGCGTAGTCGAAGCGCTGGGCGACCATGCCCTGCCAGTAGTTCCCCATGCTGATCGCCAGGTTGCCCATCCCCATGAACGCGGTGAATTGTGTTGCGGCGACCGCGGGATTGGTCATGCCCATAAAGATCGCGTTGCGCACGCCGAAGGACATACCGAAAAACGCGCCGTGAACAATGATCGCGCCGTAGAACAGGTCGAGGGGAACGGCCTGCAGGCCGTGGGCATAAATCTGCATCGCCAGTACCATCGTCGGCACCGTCGTCAGCGCATAGGCGGCGGCCAGGGTCTTCTTCAGTCCGAAGCGGTCACCGAGCCAGCCGCCGAACAGACAGCCCATTCCGGCGGCTATGGTGTTGTAGATGTTGATCGCCGCAATCTGACTCTCGTCCAGTCCATAGTCCACCTGGATGGTGTTGAGGGTGGCGTAGGCGAGCGCCATGGCGCCGCAGGGCAGCAAGGAGAAGGCCACGCCGACCATGGGCCCCCGGCCGGATCGCCAGAAGCTGTCATAGGTGACCTTGACGAACGAGATCATGTTCGTCACCAGCTTATTAAAGACGTCGCTCTCCCTGGGCG
>JBATKC010000075.1:0-1930 GCA_049669065.1 Gammaproteobacteria bacterium | reverse complement strand
CGCGCATCCCGCGCTCGGCCAGCGCGGCCTGCACGGCCTGGCCATCGAGGGCCACCCACATCCCGTCCCGATTGACCCGATATTGCTGGACAAATCGCTCGGCGCTCTGACGCAGATCCGCGACCTGTGGGTCCGCTGGCGCATCCAGGCGCCCGACCACCCGGGTCAGGACTACGTCCATGGCCATCTGGAAGCCATCCGTCCGGGCTGCTGGGGTATCCTCCAGCAGCGGAACCGTGGCCGTAAACAGCTCGCTGTCGACGGCCCATGCGGGACCGAGAGTCAGGCCCAGGAGCAGCCCGCAGATTGTCTTTGTCAGGAGTCTGGCCACGCGACCTGTTCCAGAAAAAATGGTGAGGTAAAATAGCATAGATACGCCGCGGTCAGCCGCCTGCAAGGATCCGCGAAGGTTACTGATGCCCTGCCCCAGAAACACGTGGATCATCTCATGAGTGACAACACCTCACCCCTGACCTATCGCGACGCCGGTGTGGATATCGACGCCGGCAACGCGCTGGTCGAGCGGATCAAGCCGTCCGTCGCCGCGACCCTGCGCGCCGGCGTGCTCAGCGGAATCGGCGGCTTTGGCGGCCTGTTCGAAGTGCCGGCAGGTTATCGGCAGCCGGTGCTGGTCTCCGGCACCGACGGCGTCGGCACCAAGCTCAAGCTGGCAATCGAGTGCGGGCGTCATGACACCATCGGCATCGACCTGGTCGGTATGTGCGTCAATGACGTAGTCGTCGTGGGCGCAGAGCCGCTGTTCTTTCTCGACTACTACGCCACCGGGCGCTTGATCATCGATGTCGCCGCCGAGGTCGTGGGCGGGATCGCCGACGGCTGCCGCGAGGCAGGCGCGGCGCTGATCGGCGGCGAGACGGCAGAACTACCCGGGCTTTATCAGGGCGAGGACTATGACCTCGCCGGGTTTTGCGTCGGCATCGTCGAGAAACAGGCGATCATCGACGGCTCCGGCGTCGATGACGGCGACGCGATTATCGCGCTGGCATCATCGGGACCCCACTCAAACGGCTATTCACTGATCCGCAAGATCCTCGAGCGCAGCGGCGCCGGGGTCGGCGACCCGTTTGGCGACAGCACCCTCGGCGAAACCCTGCTCGCGCCGACCCGGATCTACGTCAAACCGCTGTTGGCGCTGAACAAGGCGATCGGCATCCGCGCCATGGCTCACATCACCGGAGGCGGTCTGCTCGAGAATCTGCCGCGCGTGTTGCCATCCGGACTCCGCGCCCGCATCGACACGGACAGCTGGTCCTTGCCCGAGGTGTTCGGCTGGCTGGAGCGCGAGGGCCGGCTGGACCGTAACGAGCTGTTCCGCACCTTCAATTGTGGCATCGGGATGGCGGTGGTGGTTGCGGCTGAGGCTGCCGACAGCGCGGTGGATATCCTCAATAGCCACGGCGAACAGGCCTGGATCGCAGGCCGCATCGAATCAGGGCAGACCGGGGTGGAACTGGCCTGATGAGCTCACCCGCGCCCATGCCGGTAGCGGTGATGATCTCCGGTAGCGGCACCAATCTGCAGGCGATCCTGGACGCCGCTGCCGCCGGCGCCATCCCGATCCGGGTGCATGCAGTCCTCAGCGATGTACCCGGCGCTTTCGGTCTGGAACGGGCTCGCCTGGCCGGAGTCCCGGCAGAGTGCCTGCCGGCCGCGGATTTCCCCGACCGCGACGCCTTTGACCAGGCCCTGGGCGAACGCCTCGGGCAGCTGGCACCCGGTCTGGTGGTGCTGGCGGGTTTTATGCGTATCCTGAGCGCGCCGCTGGTCCGCGTATGGGCGGGCCGTATGCTCAATATCCACCCCTCGCTGCTACCCGCGTATCGGGGTCTGCACACGCATCGACGGGTACTCGAGGCCGGAGAGCGGCAACACGGCACCAGTGTCCATTTTGTCACCGAGGAACTCGACG
>JBATKC010000074.1:0-3798 GCA_049669065.1 Gammaproteobacteria bacterium | reverse complement strand
GCCACGCGTGCCCGCTGGCCTGATCATTGCGCAGCAGCAGCGGCGGTCCGCCGGTCTGGGTCAGGGCCACATCCTGATCGCCGTCGCCGTCGATGTCCGCATAGGCCGCGCCACGGCCGACCAACGGCCGGGACAGGTCCCCGGTGGCCGACGCGGGCATCGGCACGAATTCACGCGGACAGGCGGCACCGCAGTTCCAGAACAGCTGCGCCGCTTGTGCGTGTTGCTGGCTGGGCTGGACCCGGTTGATCTCGTCTTCCACATGGCCGTTTGCCTGCAGCAGGTCGAGCCGCCCATCCAGATCGGCGTCAAACAGGAACAGGCCGAAGGTCAGCACGCTGCGGCTGGTCGGACCGATCCCGGTCACGATGGCCTCGTCATTGAATAACAACGAGCGGTCGCCATCGACATAGAACGACGTCATCTCGTTGGCGAAATTTCCGATCGCGACGCCGTATGCGCCATCCTCGCCAAGCAAGGCGCCGTCGATGCCCATGGCCCCGGTAGCGCTGCCGGTGTTGTCGAAGGCGAGCCCGGCCGTAACCCCCTGCTCCTCGAAATGCCCGCCGAGATTACGGAAAAAGAAGTTGCGCACAGTGTCGTTGGCGACGATCAGATCGGACCAGCCATCACCGTCGATGTCATCGACCAGCACCGCCAGGCCTTTGCCCACCGGCTCCCCGGTGGCGGGGTTGCGCACGTGTATGCCGGTGCTGGCGCCGACTTCCGCAAAGCGTCCGTCGCCCTCGTTGCGGTACAGATAGGCGTCGCTGCCGGGGAAGTTCGTCGGCGGCCCGTAAGCGCGGCCGATCCCGGCCAGACGATAGTCGACTTCGAAATCCAGCTCGCGAGACCATTGCACGTAGTTGACCACGAACAGATCCAGATCGCCGTCCCGATCGTAATCAAAGAATGCGGCGCTGGTGCTCCAGCTGTCCGCTGCACCAGCGACGCCGGCGGCTTCGGTTACGTCCTTGAAGTGGGCGCCATCCACATTCCGCAACAAACGGTTGTGTCCCACGGCGGTGAGGAACAGATCGATACGGCCATCACCATCATAGTCGCCCGCCGCGACACCCATGCCGTAGATCGGCTGGTCCACACCAGACCCGGCGGTGATGTCCTCAAAGCGGCCATCGCCGAGGTTGCGATAGAGCGCCGGCGTGGCGTCGGGGCTATCACTATCCGACCATGGCCAGGCGGTGGAATTGACAAACAGCAGATCCGGCAGCGCATCCTCGTCCAGCGCAAAGAATGCGACCCCGCCGCCCATGGTCTCTGGCAGCAGCCTCTCGCCGGCGGCGCCATTGTCATGGCGGAAGCGGATCCCGGCGGCGTCAGTGATGTCGGTAAACGGGATCGCCGGCGGTTGCGGCGCCGGGGCCGCTGCCGTCGGTTTGACCAGAGCCCGCTCGGCGACCGGTTCCGCATCCCGGGTCTGACCGCGCCACAAGACAACAGCCACCACGATCACGATGGCAATGCAGATCGCGAACAGCGAACGGCGCAGTGCCACACCGATCACAGCGTCATCCCCGGCCTGACCGGACTGCGGTGCGGAGGCGTCGCTGGGTTCGCGATTGTCCCTGTTCAATGGATGAGGCTCAATCGATGACGCTCAATGTCTTGCAATTCTCGGGCCGTCCTGAGACAGGCCATAGGCGCCGGGACGCTGCAGATCGTAGATCACGACCGCCTCGGCTGCATGATTGGCGGCCGGATTGCTCCGCCTGGCCAGGGCGACGGCCCGGTCGCGCGCATTATCGTCTCGTTTGTGGACCGCGTGCAGCCGACGCTGCTCCGCAGCCTCCCGGTCGCGACCGGTCTGCGCATAGATCTGAGCCAGACCCCAATAGGCTTCGGCGTTCTCCGGGTCGATCTGCAACACACTCCGATAGAGTTCCTCTGATTGCGCGAGCAGCTGCTCGCGGCGCTGATCACCTGCCCCACCACGCTCAGCCCTGGCGCGCCGGAACAGCGTGTCGGCCAGGGTATTGAGTACGCGGTAGTCCTTGCTGAAATCCAGACCGCGGGCGCGGGCGTCGACAAAGCGAGTCTCCGCGACTGTCCTCAACCCGTCTATCGCCTGGTCCAGATAACCGTTCTGCCGGTCCAGCAACGCGGTAAACCAGGTCACCGTCCAGGGATAGGCCGGTGGGTCAAATTCGATAGCCCGCTCGAGCGCGTCGCGCGCATCATCAAGCCGGCCCTCACGCAGATAGACCCGGGCCAGATTGAGCGCGCCAAGCGATTGACCCATACCCTCGACCAGCCGGAATGCTTCCTCTGCCTGACGGAGCTCGCCGGTAGCGCGTTTGCGCAACAGGCCGATGCCATAGTCATTGATGCGTTGCCAGACAGGAATATCCGGCGCGGGCTGCGCAGCGACCGCCGCTCCGCCGGCAACCGGAAAAGTGAGCTGGTCGCTGGCGATCAGCGTGACCGGGAGATCGTTGCGGCGGAAATCCTCGCCCTGAAAATACTTCACGAATGTAGTGTCGAACTTGCGGTAATTCAGGCGGGCCTTGACCACGACCGGGTCGGTGACCCACTCCGGCACCCGCAGGCGATAATGGACAACGTCGGCAGCGCCCGGCGGGATCTGATTGTCGTACAGGGCAGTGAAGATATCCTCGGCATTGCGCCGATCGATGCGCCGACCATCCCGGTCTATCACCCATGCGTTGACAAAGTGTGACCAGGGATCGACCCGCCCTTCGGCGGGTTCCATCGCCCCGCTACGGCCGATAAGCCGATCGCCGCTGTACACCTCGACATCGACCCAGACCTGATTCGAATCCGCCGTGCCCTGGGTGAAGGCGTGACCGAGGGTCAGCGTGCGCAGCACGGTCTCGAGCAGATAACTGCGCCCGGGCTGCAGCGTCGGCACATGCGGCCGCAACGGCGCGTGCAGCTCGCCGTCGACGCGACCCTCCTCCTTCAGCCCGACGATATCGAGTCGCAGCGATCCCTCTAGAAAGTCTCGATGAGCCTGGTTCACCGATTCCGGCATGCCCAACAACGCCGGGATCGCGGTATTGGCTGAAGGGAACTGATGATCGTGGATCTTCAGCTCTCCGCTGTCATCGAGCACGCGGGCCGCGAAGTCATCGGAAGCCAGCGTCGGCATATGACAACCATTGCAGTTGGTCTCTGCCTGTTCCGGATAATAGAAGCTCTGGGCACCGTGGCCGGAGACGCCACTCAACAGGAAACTGTCGTAGTGATTTTGCCCGCGCAGCCAGCGATAACCGTTCAGTGCCTCCGGCAGCGCGACCTTGTGACAGGTGCCGCAAAATTCGGGGCTGCGGTGCAGCGGCTTGAGGAAGGTCTTGCGATGGAAGGCCGGCTTGGCCTTGATCAGGGCTCGGTTGATCCACTGCAGCGCGACATTGTCCGCATACATGAACGGGTAGTGCAGCGGCTCCTCGATGGTGTAATCGGCGTTGCCGCGCGGGCTGTTGATGTGGGTGATGGCATGACAGCCGCTGCAGGTAATACCGGCCTGGGCGGTTGGATGACCGACATCGTCAAAATCCGGATCATCGAAAGCGCCGGAGAAGAACGGCACCACATCATGACAGCCTGCGCAGAACCGTGACGCCTGCAGGTTGCCGTCGCGCTCGAGCATCGCCTGCCGTGTCTGACGCACTGAGAACAGGTAGGCCGGATTGTTGAACGAGGCGAAGCGATGCACGCTCTGCGACCAGCCCTGGTGAACGTCGGCGTGACACTCGGCGCAATATTCGTCCTGCATCAGAGCGCGTGCCGGAATAAAATTGCCGCTCGCCGTGCGCG
>JBATKC010000073.1:0-2017 GCA_049669065.1 Gammaproteobacteria bacterium | reverse complement strand
ACGCCGGTTCTGATAACCGTCGCGGAAACGGAGGGCGCCCGTCTCGTGGAACAGATCCGAGTTGAACATGACCACCCGGTTTTGCCGGTATGGCACATAGACGGCGGTCGCCTGCTCACGCCCGAGGAACTCCCGCATCGCGTCCTCATCCTGGTTGTAGCGGGCGAAGTCCCAGTCCAGCGGCGCTTCCCGATCCCATACGGTGAGACCGCCGGCGGTAGGATCCAGCAGCGCCTCATCCGGGGTGATCCAGAAATTGACGTTGACCGCGGCATGGTCCGCGTGCAGCGGGATGCCGTCCAGTCTGCTGTCGTATTTGAAGGCCCACCATTCCCGCAGCGTGTGCGCCTTGAACACTCCGGGTAGCGCAAGACGCAGTTGTTCTGCGATCTGCAACAGCAGCGGGCAGCAAAAACCATCCTGCATCATCGCGCCCAGATAACCGCGCGGGTATTCCTTGAACCAGAAGGTGGACTCAAGACAGAAGCGGCGCAGACCGAGCAGGGCCTCCTCGGTGAGGAAGTCATCGAAATAGACGATGCCCGGTCCGCTAGCGAAATAGTCCTGCTCGATGGCGCTAATATCCAGCGCCGGATTGACCGCGGGCCCGGCGCAGGCCGGCGCGCTGTAGAAGTGGACAAAGCGATTCAGCACACGCGCGATCTTCTGTGACTGCTGCGAGCTCAGCGCTACCGTCTCGCGGTCGCCTGCCTGGGCGAGGACCTGCCGCATGGTCTCGCGGGCAGGTTGGTAACGCGCTTCGAGCAGGCCGTGCCGGGAGAGATAGTCGAGCTGTTCCAGATCATGGGCAAGCCGTGAGCGACCGATCTCGCGCGGCCCCCCCTGGAGCAGCGCGGCGAGATTTCCGGGGCCATGGTCGAGCCAGGCGCCCTGCTGAAGGCTCTCCGCCGCCTCTGCAACCCGGCCCTGCTTTACCAGCTCCATGCCGATATTGCTGTGGACTTCGGGGAATCGGGGCTCGAGTCTGGCAGCCTGACGATAGGCTTGCTCCGCCTCGGCCGAGCGTCCCCCACTGCTCAATACGCTGCCCAGATTGTTCCACGCCGGTGCGAATCCAGGGTCGCGATCGATCACCTGGCGGATCATCTGTTCGCCCTGTTCGGCGCGGTCGGTCTGCGCCAGCAGCGTGCCGAGCAGGTTCATCACTTCCGGGTTGGCCGGCTGTTGCTCGAGACAGCGGCGGTAGAGCGTTTCGGCGGTGTCGAATTCGAAGGCCTGGTGGTGTGTGATGGCCTCGATCAGGAGCTCTTCCATGTCTCTGGTATACCTTTCGGCTGGATACGCAAGCCTGGTCAGCGGGTCCGTTGTCCGGATTCGAAACGGCCAGCGCGATGCTGACCGGCAGGGGAATAATAACAAGGCCGATCACTGGTGGGCCGGGTAGCGGTACGGCGGCATCGTGGCCCGATTGCGCGCCGTTTCGCGGTGTAAAATCACCGCGCAGGGTGCGGGATATGTTTCATAAATCTATTTAGGTTATACAAGCAAGCATCTAATATATATGGCAATTCAATCAATTCTTTTCGTGTGCATGGGCAATATTTGCCGTTCTCCCACAGCCGAGGGAGTCGTCCGGCTGCTGATCGAGCAAGAGGCGCCCGATCTCGCGCTGGAACTGGATTCGGCAGGGACGCACAGTTACCACCTGGGCCACCCGCCAGATCCGCGTTCGGCGGATGCCGCGCTTCAGCGCGGTGTTGACCTGTCGGGCCTGCGCGCGCGCAAAGTGGTCGCCGAAGACTTCAGGCGTTTTGACCTGGTGCTCGCTATGGATCGGGCCAACCTGGCGGATCTGCGCGCCATGGCGCCGGTTGAGAGCCACCACAGAGTGCGTTTGTTTATGTCGTTTGCCGGACAGGCGGCAGGTACCGATGAAGTGCCGGATCCCTACTATGGTGGACCCAATGGCTTCGAGCAGGTGCTGGATCTGGTGGAATCAGCCGGACGTGGCCTGATCGAGGCGCTGCGCCGGGATCCGCGCAGCGCCTCCTGACTG
>JBATKC010000072.1:0-3452 GCA_049669065.1 Gammaproteobacteria bacterium | reverse complement strand
GCCGGCGTGGATCACGACCACGCCGGCAGATAATCTATGGACATCGGGCTGGCTCGCCATGACGCCCAGTATATCGCGGTGCGCATCGCGGCAGTGGTCAGGCCGCCTCGCCGACCGGGTGCGCCAGCACGCCGGATACCGCATGTACGACCGCGCCGATGCGGACCGCACTCTGGATCGCTTCGCGGCTGACGCCGGCCTTGCGCAGGGTCTTCTCGTGGGACTCGACGCACAGCCCGCAGCCATTGATCGCCGAGACAGCCAGACAGTACAGCTCGAAGTCCTCCTTGGACACGCCGGGATCACGCAACAGATTCATGCGCAGCCGCGCCGGCATGGTCATGTAATCCTTGTCGCCAGCCAGGTGGAGAAACCGATAGTAGATATTGTTCATCCCCATCAGCGAGGCGGCGCCGCGCGCGGCGTCACGGATCTCGGGCGACACAGCATCACCGACAGCCTGGTCAAAATCCGCCGTGATTGAGGCATCTCGGGAAGCATAGGCGCAGGCCAGGGCGGTACCAAGGATCTGCTCCTGGCTAAGGCCGGGCGCGCCCTGGGTGGTGAGCACGCTGCCGAGATTCAGGCTCAGGTCTTTGGCGTAGGCGGGGATACGATCCCGGATCGGGTTCAGGTTCAACATTTCAAAAAATCCTTATCGATGGTTGCGGATCGGCATCCTCTGCCGGCCGCGGCTAACGCGGCCGGCAGAGGATGATCAGGCGGCTTTCAGGGTGTCGTCTCCGGCCTGCCAGTTGCACGGACACAGCTCGTCAGTCTGCAGCGCGTCGAGCACCCGCAGGACCTCTTCAGGGCTGCGGCCCACGTTAAGATCGGTGACATAGACGAAGCGGATGATGTTGTCCGGATCGACGATATAGGTGGCGCGCTGGGCGACACCTTCCTCGGCATCGAGGATACCGAGTGATCCGCTCAGCTCCCGCTTGATGTCGGCGAGCATCGGGAACGGCAAGTCCTTCAGTTCCTCGCGATCACGGCGCCAGGCGAGATGGACAAACTCGGAGTCGGTGCTGGCGCCGAGCAGCTGCGCATCCCGGTCGCTGAAGTCCCGCTCCAGGGCGCCAAAAGCGGCGATCTCGGTCGGGCAGACAAACGTGAAGTCCTTGGGCCAGAAAAACACGATCTTCCACTTGCCCTCGAAGTCAGACGAACTGATGGGTTTGAACGCATCCTGGAGGTCGCTGTTGACGACGCCGGTAAGGGAAAATTCGGGAAACTGATTGCCGATGCCAAGCATGGTGATAACTCCTGTGTTGGGGTAAGTGTTCAAGTTCACGCGACACAGGATGGCGTCGGACGGTTGATAATGCCAATGAATTGATACTATAGTTTCGATAGATGAAAGCTATCACCTCAGGTATCAGCCTCCGCGCCCTTGGCTATCTGGTGGCCGTCGCTGACGAGCGGCATTTCGGCCGCGCCGCGGCCAGGTGTTTTGTCAGTCAGCCAACCTTGAGCGCCCAGATCAAAAAGCTCGAAGAACAGCTCGGTGTCCAGCTGCTCGAGCGCAATCAACGTCACACCATGGTCACGCCAGCGGGCCAGGAGATCGTCGGGCGGGCGCGGGAGATACTCCAGGGGGTCGACGAAATTGTGGATCTGGCGCGTAGCAGCCTTGACCCGCTGGCGGGCGAGCTGAGCGTGGGCCTGATCCCCACGGTCGCGCCTTACCTGCTGCCGAGGGTATCCAGAGCGTTGAAGCGGGCACTGCCGCGGTTGCGACTGATGCTGCTGGAACTACAGACCGAGGAGCTGCTGATGCAGCTGCGCGCCGGCAAGCTGGATCTCGCTATCCTCGCCCTGCCCTTCGCACAGGACGCGCTGCAGATCGAGCGACTCTACGATGAGGAATTCCTTGTAGCTCTGCCTGGCGACCATCCGCTGGCATCCAGAAAGACGCTGGCCGTTTCCGACCTGGATGATCAGACGCTGCTGCTACTGGCGGAGGGCCATTGTCTGCGTGATCAGGCGCTCGAAGTCTGCAGCCGGGTTTCAGTCCGGGAGCCCCAGGACTTCAGGGCCACCAGTCTCGAGACCCTGCGCCAGATGGTCTCGGCGGGTATCGGCATCACCCTGCTGCCGGCGCTGGCGGCCGGAGTAACCGCTGCGCCGGATGCGGGTCTGGCGGTGCGTCCATTCCGTTCGCCGCAGCCCTCGCGGACGATCACCGCGGCCTGGCGCGCGACCAGCGCCAGAAGCACGTCCATGCGGGCGGTGAGCGAGGTCATCAGAGAAGCGGTGGCGGCGACGGGTGACGGTGTCAAAACCGTCTGAGCACCGCCATCGGCGGCTGATCCAGCACCTTGCGTGTCGCCAGCAGCCCACTGACCCCGACGACGATCAGACCCGCGACCATCCCGGTCAGCCATAGCCATGGGCTACCATCGAATTCGAGCCGGAAAACACGGTCTGCCAGCAGCCATCCCGCGGCGAGGGCGCCGCCCGCGGCCAACACGCCCGACAGTGCGCCCAGCAGCCCAAACTCGATGGCGGTACTCATCAGGATCTGCCTGCGTTTCGCGCCCATCGCCCTGAGCAAAGCGCTTTCAAACAGCCGCTCATCGCGCCCGGACTCGACCACCGCCAGCAGCACGACGATGCCGGCAGCGATGGCAAACAGGAATACGTATTGGACCGCGATCGCGGCCTGATCCATCACCCGTCTTACCTGGCCGATGACCGCCTCGATGTCGATCACGGTGACGCTGGGGAATTGCCGCACCAGTTCGAGCACGGTCTGATCCCTGCTGTCGTCCACGAAAAGGCTGCCGATGTGGGTGCGTGGATAGACATCCAGCGTGCCCGGCGAGAACAGCATAAAGAAATTGGGTCGGAACGAATCCCACTGTACCGTGCGCAGACTGGTGACCTGGGCTGAGAAGGTCTCGCCGGCGACGTCGAAATCGAGACGGTCACCGAGCCCGATACCTGCGTCGCGGGCGAAATCCGCCTCCACCGAGACCTCGCCCGGCACCGCGTCATTCTCCCACCAGCGTCCGGCCACGATCTCGTTGTCGGCCTGCAGGGCCGAGGACCAGCTCAGATTGCCCTCGCGATCGGCCAGACGCTTGCCGCGCAGGGTCGGAAAGTCGATCTCTGCGATGGGGCGATCCTCGATCGCGCTCAATCGGGCACGCACCAGCGGCACCAGACGCGTCTCGGCCCCGCGCTCGCCCAAAAAGCGCTCCACTGCCTCGGCCTCATGCGGCTGGATATTGATCAGGAAGCGATTGGGCGCCCGCTCCGGGAGTGTCGCGCGCCACTCGTCCATCAGGTCGTTGCGCACGACGGTGAGCAGCAACAAGACCATGATGCCAAGACCGAACGCAACGACCTGGACCACGCTCTCGCCCCCTCGCCGCGCCAGACTGGCGACCGCATAGCGCCACGGTGCGCCGGCGGTGCCGCGGATCCGGGTCGCCAGCCACACC
>JBATKC010000071.1:0-18316 GCA_049669065.1 Gammaproteobacteria bacterium | reverse complement strand
GACCAGCCACGCTCAGACCGGCGATGGCGGCGCAAGGGCCAGGGACCGGACTGACCGGCAGATCGGCAGCGCGCACGGCCTCAAGCAGTCGATATCCCGGGTCGCTGATCAGCGGCGTACCCGCATCGGATACGAGGGCGAAGCTTTCTCCGGCCACGAGCCGCTCGACGATAGACGCGGCGCGGGCCTCTTCGTTGTGTTCGTGGAACGAGATCCTGCGCGTGGTGATGCCGAGCCGGGCAAACATCTGCCCGCTGTGGCGGGTGTCCTCGCAGAGCACCGCATCGACCGCGTCGAGTATCTGCCGCGCCCGCGGGCTCAGGTCATCGAGATTGCCGATGGGGGTGGCGACTATGTAAAGCTTCCCGGCGGATTCTGGCACTATACTCCTCGACCCGTGGCCGCCTTTAATGGTCGGCGGCTCATCCTGCAACGGGAACCAGACGCTATGCAAACCACGCCGCACGCTTATCGCCGCTCCGCCCTCGCGCTCATCGTTATGAGCCTGGTGCTGGCCGCCTGCGGCCCGGTGCGACCCGATATGGAGGATCGCGAGGGCCTGGCTGCGACGGCCACCCAGCTGGAATCGTCAGGCAGCTATGCCGCTGCCGCCGAACAATGGCGCAAGCTGGCGCAGTCGGCTTCGGGTTCAGCCCGCAATGCTGCCCTGCAAAATGCAGCGCGCAATTTTTATCTGGCTGGCCGCTTCGGGGAGGCCCGCTCGTTGCTGGCCGAGGCGCCCGTCCCGTCAGGCACGCAGGCGGCGTCGGAATATCTGCTGCTTCGGGCGCGGCTGGCGATAGCCGCTGGTGATGGTGAAGACGCACTCGAATCTCTGAGTCTGCTCCCCGAGGATGCGGATCTGGAGACCCGGCTGCAGGCGTTTGAAGTGAAATCCGACGCCAACCTGGCCCTGGGCAACGCAGGGCCCGCCATCGTCGCGCTGGTGCAACGCGAGGCGCTGCTAGAGGATGCCGGAGCGATCAGCGAAAATCAGCGCCGCATCTGGAACCGACTGCAGGAAGCCGCCACGGCGGATGCAGACTTTTCGATACCGGCCGATGCCGATCCGGTGTCGCGTGGCTGGCTACAACTTGGCGCGCTGCTGGAGGCCTACGGCAGAAATCCGTTTCAGCTCCAGGCCAGCCTGCTGGACTGGCGGGCGCGCAATGCCGGCCATCCGGCCAGCGGCGAAGTGCTCGAAACCGCGCTGGCGGCCTATCGGGACCTCAATGAATACCCGCGTCGCGTCGCGCTGCTGCTGCCGCTGAGCGGACGGTTAGCGGGCGCGGCGACCGCGGTGCGTGACGGCTTTATCGCCGCCTACTACCAACAGTCGGAACAGCGGCCCGCGGTGAAGATTTATGACAGCAACCGCCTGGGCGCGGCCGGCGCCTGGGAGCAAGCCGCCGCAGAGGGGGCAGATTTTATCGTCGGACCGCTGACCAAGGATGAGATCGAGAGCTTGCGCACGGTCTCTGGCGGCGTACCCACGCTGGCGTTAAACGAGGCGCAGCAAGGCGACACCCTGCCGCCCTACGTCTACCAGTTCGCGCTGTCGCCCGAAGACGAGGCAGCTCAGGCGGCGCGGCGGGCGCTGGCAGATGGACTCGGGCAAGCCGTGGCGCTGGTGCCCGGCAACGACTGGGGCATGCGTATCGCCGCGAGCTTTGGCGAGTCGCTGCAGGCCAACGGCGGCCGCCTGCTCGGCATCGCGACCTACACACCCGGTGCGGCGGATTTCTCGGACCCGATCCGCGGTCTGTTGCTGGTGGATCAGAGCGCACAACGGCATCGGCAACTGGAAGGCCTGCTCGGGATGAATCTCGAATTCGAGCCGCGCCGGCGCGCTGACGCCGATTTCGTGTTTGTTGCCGCGCAACCGGGCGACGGACGCCAGATTCCGCCCCAGCTCAAGTTCCATTATGGGGCGGGCCTGCCGGTCTATGCCACCTCGGCGATTTATGCGCCCGACGAAGGACCGAATCGGGATCTGGACGGCGTGCGGTTTGACGACATGCCCTGGGTGGTCGGAGCCGAGACCGATGTGGTCGCGCTGCGCTCCCGGCTGGCCACGGTCTGGCCCTCGAGCAGCGGCCGCCGCGCGCGGCTCTATGCGCTGGGATTTGATGCCTATCGTCTCGTGCCGATCCTGAGAAACGACCGCGGTCTGCTGGATAGCGGCGTGCCGGGCCTGACCGGCGTGCTGCGACTCGATCCGGATCAGCGAATCCATCGGCAGCTCGAGTGGGCGGCCATCGTCAACGGCCAAATGCGGGTTCTAACGACGACCCCCGATCCCGGTTGAACCATCCGCGCGGCCGCGACGCAGAACGCGTGGCAGAGCGGTTTCTTCAATGCCAGGGGTTGCAAGTCCTCGAGCGAAATTATCGTTGCCGCTGGGGTGAGCTCGACCTGGTGATGCGCGACCGGGAGATGTTGGTGGTGGTCGAGGTCAGATCACGGTCTGCAGGCGGCCTGTGCAGCGCAGAAGAAACGGTCTCCGCTGCCAAGCGTCGCCGTATCATCCTGGCCACGCGTCATTTCCTGGCACGTCACCCGCGGCTGGCGTCGGGCGCCATACGCTTCGACCTTGTGGCAATTTCTCCAGGCGGTGACAATGAGCTGCGCTGGATCAAGGCCGCATTCGACACCTGACCGCGGCTGTCCATCATCTGCAAGGCCGCGCCGCGACTGGCCGAGAGGAAGTCCATGGATCTCGAGCAACGGGTTCGGGCACATTTTCAGGCCAGTATCGATACCAAACGCGCGGCCGCCGAGCTGGCGACAGTCATCGTCGACGCCGCCGGAATCATGACCCGGTGTCTGCTCGGCAATGGCAAGATCCTCTCTTGCGGCAATGGCGGCTCGGCCGCGGATGCCCAGCACTTTTCATCCGAATTGTTGAATCGCTTCGAGGCGGCGCGGCCGGGACTGCCGGCGCTGGCCCTCACCACCGATTGCTCGACGCTGACCTCCATTGCCAACGACAGCGATTTTTCAGCCGTCTTCGCCAGACAGATCCGCGCGCTCGGGCAACCCGGGGATGTGCTGCTGGTGATCACGACATCGGGTCAATCGCCGAACATCGTCCAGGCGGTGCGCGCTGCCGCGGAACGGGGGCTCCAGGTGGTGGCTCTGAGCGGCCGGGACGGAGGCCAGCTTGCCGAATTGCTGCGGCCGGACGATCTGGAAGTGCGCGTGGACGCGCAACGGACTGCGCGGATACAGGAGGTTCACCTGCTGATCATCCACTGCCTGTGTGACCTGATCGACTGCGCGATCCTCGGTACCGGTGGCGACGACACGGGCGTCACGGGCTGATCGGGTGGCCACGATCAGCGACAGCTGCGCCGGGCTGATCCGCCGCCTCCAGACCGAACTCGGCGAGACCGCGGTGTTGACCGATCCCGCGGACCGCTGGGCCTATGGCTATGACAACAGCCGACGGCAGACCCTGCCGGCTGCAGTAGTGATGGCGGAAGACCACGACAGCGTGGTGCGCACGATATTCGCCTGCGATGAACTCCAGGTCCCGCTGACCGTGCGTGGTCGCGGCACCGGCACGGCGGGCGCGGCAGTGCCATCGGAGGATGGTATCGCGTTGTCCACCGAGCGTATGGCAAGGATCATCGAGATCGATCAGGGCAACCGGGTGGCCGTGGTGCAGGCCGGGGTGATCAACGGTGATCTGCAACGGGCGGCTGCCGCGCACGGCTTCTTCTGGCCTCCCGACCCTACGTCTGCGGATTACTGCTCTATCGGCGGCAACCTGGGCTGCAACGCTGCCGGGCCCCGTGCAGTGAAGTACGGGACGCCGCGGGAAAATACCCTCGGGTTGCGGGCGGTGACCGGGGACGGCCGCTCCTTACGTACCGGCTGCTATACGACGAAGGGCGTCGTCGGCTATGACCTGACGCGGTTGTTGATCGGCTCCGAAGGCACGCTTGCAGTGATCACCGAAGCCACGCTCAAGCTGACCCCGTTGCCGGAGCAGATCATGACGTTGCGCGCGGTCTACAGCGACATGACGGCGGCGGCGGATGCCGTGTCGCGGGTCATGGCCCAGCCGGTGGTACCCCGGGTGCTGGAATTCATGGACAGCGCCGCGATCGGGCTGGTGCGGCGGTCGGCGCCTGACAGTCTGCCGGTGGGCGCCGGTGCGCTGCTGCTGATCGAAGTCGACGGCGCGTCTGGCACCTTGCAGATTCTGGCTGACGCAGTCGCAGACGCAGCCAGCGGTCCCGGCTTGATCTCTCTGGAGACCGCCCGTGACAAGGCGGCGGTCGCGGCACTGTGGGCAAGCCGCAAAGCCCTGTCACCAGCGCTGCGCCAGATCGCCCCGAAGAAGATCAACGAAGACGTGGTCGTGCCGGTTTCGCGGATGGCGCAGCTTACCAACGCGCTGGAGTCGATGGCGAAAGAATTTTCGCTGACCATCGTCAGCTTTGGACATGCCGGCAACGGCAATATCCACGTCAATATCCTTGGTGACCCGGCGGTCAGCGGCGAAACCGAACGCATGGCCGGCTGCATGGAGGCGATGTTCCGCAAGGTCCTCGCGCTTGGCGGCACCCTGTCAGGCGAACACGGCATCGGATTCGACAAGCGCGAGGCCGTGGCCCTCGAGATCGAGCCGCCGACGCTGGAGATCATGCGCCGGATCAAGACCAACTTCGATCCGCGCGGCATACTCAATCCGGGCAAGCTGTTCCCGGATCTCGTCGCGCCTACTTGACCACGCGCAGCTTGGGGCGGCCGCCCTCCGGCGCTTTCTTGTCCGGATCCGGTTCCGGCTCGCCGTCCTCGGCGCCAAAGATCATCCCCTGCCCGGTCTCCCGGGCATAGATCCCCAACACCGCGGCGCTCGGCACCGTCACATGGAACGGCCGACCGCTGAAGCGGGCGTCGAACTCGAGCATGTCGTTGCTGATGATCAGATCACTGGTGGCGTCATGACTCAGATTGAGCACGATCTTGCCGTCGCGGATATGCTCACTGGGTACGAAAACACCATCGGTGGCGGCATCCACGACCACATGGGGTGTCTGGCCGTTATCGATGATCCATTCATGCATCGCCCGCAACAGGTAGGGCCGGCGGGGATTCATCCGGAAACCTTCGAACCAGGGCCGTCAGGGCCTCAGCTCGGCCTCCAGTTCGGTCAGGCTGGCGCGGAATGACGGCCGTTCGAACATGGCCTCGGCATACTTGGCGATCGGCTTGGCTTCAGCAGCCGAAAGATCGATCTCATAGTGCGGCAGACGCCACAATATCGGCGCGATGGTGCAGTCGACCAGCGAGAACTCGTCGCTGAGGAAATATGGCTTGGCGAGGAAGACGTCGGCGCTCGCTATGATGCTCTCGCGCAGAATCTTGCGCGCGCGGTTCGCAGTCTTTCGATCACGCGCCTCTTCGATGTCGGTGGCCAGCGTGTACCAGTCTTTCTCGATCCGGTACAGGGCGAGCCTGAACTGCGCCCGGGTGACCGGATCCACCGGCATCAGCGGCGGATGCGGAAAGCGCTCGTCCAGATACTCGATAATGACGCGAGAATCGTAGAGAACCAGATCGCGATCGACCAGTGTCGGCACGCTGTGGTAGGGATTCAGATCGAGCAGATCCTCGGGCAGGGTCGGGCCATCGACGTCGACGATGTCCACATTGATGCTCTTCTCCGACAGCACCAGCCTGACCCGATGACTGTGCGGATCAGTCGGGTGAGAGAAAAGCGTCATCACTGAACGCCGGTTGGCAATCAATGCCATAGGAATACTCCAGTTCGTTTCTCGCCGCGCCCGGTGGGCCCGGCTCGCAGAATCAGTGCACGTCCTTCCAGATCTCCTTCTTGAGGAGAATGGCGAACAGCAGGAACACCAACAGGAACAGGATGACCTTTATACCGAGCGCGCGGCGTTCGAGCTGTACCGGCTCGCCGATGTAGCTCAGGAAAGTCACCAGATCGCGAACCATGGTGTCGTATTGGGCCGGATCCATGCTGCCTGCGGTCACGATCTCGAAGCGATCAAAGACCTCATGGGAATGGCCCGTGCTATCTATTTCTTCGCGGAATATCGCCCGCTGCGTGCCCTGCAGTTCCCACAGCACGTGGGGCATGCTCGCGCCGGTCAGCACCAGATTGTTGGTGCCCGTCGGTTTTGACGGATCCAGATAGAAGGATTTGAGAAAGCTGTAGATCCAGCTCTCACCGCGAGCTCGCGCCACCAGCGACAGATCCGGCGGCGTGCGGCCGAACCAGTTTGAGGACTCCTGGGCCGGCATCGCAATATCCATCGTGTCGAACGGCCGCTCACCCGTGAACATCAGATTGTCGGTCAATTGATCTTCCGTCAGACCGAGATCCTGCGCCAGCCGGTTGTAGCGAACGTACTGCGCGGAGTGGCAACCGAGACAGTAGTTGACGAAATATTTGGCCCCACGCTGCAGCGCGGCTTCATTCGAGATATCGACGTCGACCGGCTGCAGATGAGCTGCCCCCCCCGCCGCCGCAACCAGCCCGGGCATCAGCGCCAACCAGCAGAAAATCAGCTTCCTAGCCATGGTGGCTCACCCTCTCCGGCACCGGCTTGACCGCGTCGTATTTCGTATAAAACGGCATCAGCAGGAAGTAGGCGAAATAGATCACGGTAAACACCCGCGCCAGGATCGTGTACACGCCCGTCGCCGGTTGCGTGCCGAGGAACCCCAGGGCGACAAAACTGACCACGAAGGCCGCGAGCGCCGTCTTCGACATCCAGCCACGATAACGCAGTGACTTCACCGGGCTGCGATCCAGCCACGGCAGGAAAAACAGCACCAGCATCGCGCCACCCATCAGGATCACGCCACCCAGCTTGTCCGGCACCGCGCGCAGGACTGCGTAGAACGGGGTGAAGTACCACACCGGCGCGATATGTTCCGGCGTCTTCAGCGGGTCTGCCGGCTCGAAGTTGGCGTGCTCGAGGAAGTAACCGCCCATCTCCGGGGCGAAAAACACGATGGCCGAGAACACGATCAGGAACACGATCATGGCCACCAGATCCTTGGCGGTGTCGTAGGGATGGAACGGAACGCCGTCAAGAGGCTTGCCGTCAGGCCCTTTCTTCTCCTTGATCTCGACGCCGTCGGGATTATTGGAACCGACCTGGTGCAGCGCGAGGATGTGGACCACCACCAGACCGACGAGGACCAGCGGAACCGCGATCACATGCAGCGCGAAGAACCGGTTCAACGTGATGTCGGAGATAAAGAAATCACCGCGCACCCACTCCACCAGGCTCTCGCCGACGATCGGGATAGCGCCGGCCAGAGAGACAATCACCTGGGCACCCCAGTAGGACATCTGTCCCCAGGGCAGCAGATAGCCGAAAAAGGCCTCCGCCGCCAGCGCCAGGTAGATAAACATGCCGAATACCCAGAGCAGCTCGCGCGGGCTCTTGTAAGAGCCATACATCAGCGCGCGGAACATATGGATATAGACCACGACGAAGAACATCGAGGCGCCGGTCGAATGCATGTAGCGCAGCAACCAGCCCCACTCCACATCCCGCATGATGTACTCGACCGAGGCGAATGCGTCTGCCGCAGCGGGCTTGTAGCTCATGGTCAGAAAGATGCCGGTAAGGATCTGGATGACCAGCACCAGCATCGACAGGAAACCGAACACATACCACCAGTTCAGATTCTTCGGCGCGTAGTATTCGGTGACGTGCTCCTTGAGCATCTGGTCCAGCGGGAAACGCTTGTTGATCCAGGCATAGAACCCGGCCTGTCGACCGCTCACCGCGGCTCCCGCCTCTTGAGTAGAGTGACCCATCATGCCACCCCCGAGTCAGCGCCGATAAGCACCAGGGTTTCCGTCAGATATCTATGCGGCGGAACCGCGAGGTTCAGTGGCGCGGGCACGCCCGAATAGACACGCCCGGCCAGATCGAATTTTGATCCGTGACACGGGCAGTAGAAACCCCCTTCCCAATCCGGACCGAGATCCGCCGGCGCGATGTCGAAACGCTCGATCGGGGAACAACCCAGATGGGTACAGCTGCCCACGACGACCAATACCTCTGGCTTGATCGAGCGATACTCGTTGGTCGCGTATTCGGGCTGCTGTGGCTGCTCGGAATTCGGGTCGCGAAGGAAACTACCGGATTTCACTACACGTTCCAGCATGTCGTCGGAGCGGCGCAGGATCCATACCGGTTTGCCGCGCCATTCGACTTTCATCATCGCCCCGGGCTCGAGCTTGCCGATGTCCACTTCGACCGGGGCGCCGAGTGCCTGCGCCCGCGCGCTGGGCTGCCAGGAAGCCAGGAATGGATAGGCGGCGAACACCGCGCCGACACCACCGGTGACGGCCGTGGCCACGCCCAGGAAATGACGTCTGCTCAGATCAACGTCGTCGCTCATCTAAAGGAATCTCCAGGGCCAAAGTATGGATAATTGCGAGCCGGCGGGGCCGACGACCGGTGTCCGGGGACCGACCCTGGGTACGACGCGCTCGCAACCCCACCATTATACACAGCGCTTTGTTGCGCTGCCTACATGCCTCTGCAGGCGGCGCGGGAGCTCAAATTGTTTCCGGAGATGGCGCATCGCATAATCCATCGCTCCCGAGCCAGACAGCCCCAGTCACCGAAATGTCCCGCCTCACCACCGTCATAACGTTCCTGGCGCGCTCCGCGGTCGTCGGCCTGGCAGCGGCTTTTGTCGCGGTCTACCTGTTCCCGGACCTGCTGCCCGGACGCGCGGCGAGCACGGCTCAGGGGCCCGCCTCCTACGCCAACGCAGTGGTGTCGACTGCCCCGGCCGTGGTCAATCTGATCAGCGCCAGCCGTGCTCCGGCGGCGATTCCCGGCTCGGCGACAGGCGACGCCGGGGTCGGTGAGAGTCTGGGCTCCGGCGTAATCCTCAGCGCGGAGGGCCACGTGATCACCAATGACCACGTGATCGCCGGGGCCCGTGCGATCGATGTGGTGCTGACCGACGGGCGGGTGGCGCCCGCGACGCTGGTCGGCACGGACCCGGATACCGATCTGGCGCTGCTGAAAATCGAACTCGATAACCTGCCACGGATCCTGCTCGGCCGCTCGGACACGCTGCGTGTCGGAGACGTGGTACTGGCCATCGGTAATCCCTTCAGCATCGGCCAGACGGTGACCCAGGGCATCGTCAGCGGCACACGTCGGGGTCAGCTCGGTTTGTCGCCGTTCGAGAATTTTATCCAGACCGACGCCGCGATCAATCTCGGCAACTCCGGTGGCGCCCTGGTCAATGCCGCAGGCGAATTGGTGGGCATCAATACCGCCTTCTTTTCGCGCCGCCTGGATTCCGAGGGCATCGGCTTTGCGATCCCGGTGAATCTGGTGCGCGGCGTGATGGCGGACCTGATCGAGCACGGCCATGTCATCCGCGGCTGGCTGGGCGTGGGTACGGAGACGCTGACCGCTGCACAGGCGCGTTCTCTCGGTCTGGACGATCCCTTCGGCATCATCCTCACCAGCGTCCAGCAAGGCAGCCCCGCGGATCTGGCAGGTCTGCGGCCCGCAGACGTCATCACCCATATTAATGATCAGCCGGTGGTGGTCTGGCAGGACGCCCTCAGACAGGTAGCGAGGATGGCGCCCGGCACCCCGATCTTGCTCACCGGCAGCCGACTCGGACGCAGCTTCCGGATCGCGGCGGAGGTCGCCGAACGGCCCTCTATCGGCCGCGATTAGGCGCCTCGACTCAGGCCTTGACCCTGCGGATGTCGGCCCCGAGGGGCCGCAGCTTGTCCTCGATGCGCTGATAGCCACGATCGAGATGATAGATGCGCTCGATAGGGGTCTCACCGCGCGCGACCAGGCCTGCCAGCACCAGACTAGCCGAAGCGCGCAGGTCGGTGGCCATCACTGGCGCGCCCTGCAGTCCTGCTACCCCTTCGCTAAAAGCGGTATTGCCCTCGAGACGGATGCGCGCACCCATCCGCTGCAGTTCCTGCACATGCATGAACCGGTTTTCAAAAACCGTTTCGGTGATCGCGCCTACGCCGTCGGCCACTGCGTTCAACGCCGAGAACTGTGCCTGCATATCGGTCGGGAAGCCCGGATAGGGCGCGGTCCTCAGGTCCACCGCACGGGGTCGCCGCCCCTCCATATCGAGCTCGATCCAGTCAGGACCCGAGCTGATACGGGCACCGGCCTCCTCCAGCTTTGCCAACACCGCATCGATATTGTCGGGCCGCGTTCCCAGCACCCTGACCTTGCCGCGAGTGATGGCGCCGGCCACCAGGAAGGTGCCGGTCTCGATACGATCCGGCAGCACGTCGTAGCGGGTTCCGTGGAGCCGGTCAGTCCCGTGCACATGGATGGTGTCGCTACCGTCACCCTCGATCACCGCACCCATAGAGCGCAGGCATTCGGCAAGATCCACGATCTCCGGCTCGCGCGCAGCATTCTCGATGACACTCTCACCCTGAGCCAGGGTGGCGGCCATCATCAGGTTCTCCGTGCCGGTCACGGTCACCGTCTCCAGCACGATGCGCGCGCCTCGCAGCCGTTCTGCTCGCGCCTTGATGTATCCATCCTCGATGCGTACCTCGGCACCCATGGCGCGGAGCCCGGCTACATGCAGGTTGACCGGTCTGGCGCCTATGGCGCAACCGCCCGGCAGCGACACGTCGGCCCGGCCGAAGCGCGCCAGCAGCGGCCCGAGGACCAGTACCGACGCGCGCATCGTCTTCACCAGCTCATAGGGCGCGAACAGGTGGTCCAGATTCGAGGCGTCGCCCCGGATCCGATCCGGCTCATTCCGCTCCAGCTTGACACCCATCTGCCGCAGCAGCTCGACCGTGGTGTTGATATCGCGCAGCTGCGGAATGTTGCCGATGTCCATCGGGGCGTCAGTCAGCAGCGTGGCGGCGAGGATCGGCAGCGCGGCGTTCTTGGCTCCCGACACGCGGACTTCCCCGTGCAGGGGTCCGCCACCAGCTACGATCAGTTTGTCCAAGACGGCTGGCGGCTCAGGCTCCGGCGCCCTGGTGCTCCGCCGGGGTCAGGGCGCGGATGGACAGCGCGTGGATCTCGCCCCCCATGCGCTCACCCAGTGCAGCGTAAATGAGTTGGTGGCGCTGCAGCTGGCGCAGGCCCTCGAACTGGGGTGAGACAACCAGAGCCGAGAAATGCACGCCATCATCGGATCGCACATCGAGTTCGGCGATGTCTATCCCGGCCCTGATCAGGGCATCGATCTGTTCGACTTGCATGATTGAAAACCGTTGTTGAAGTGATCCGCTCACCCGCAGTCCGTTGCGGCGCGATTCTACTGGAAGCAGATGGCCACAGGAAATCACCAGCCGGACGGGGCGCTATCGCTCGTGATCCGGGTATGCGTGTATCATTGGCGCCCCGCAGGGGGTCCCGCCGGCCCGCTCGGCCATGGGATTTTCTTGATGCTCCTATATTCAGCCGCAACAGTTGCCGGTTTTGCCCTGCTGATATGGGGCGCCGACCGATTTGTCCTCGGGGCAGCAGCGACCGCACATAATCTCGGCGTACCGTCTTTGTTGATCGGTCTCACCGTTGTCGCCCTGGCCACGTCAGCGCCGGAGATCCTGGTCTCGATCAGTGCCTCGGTAGACGGCAATTCGGATCTGGCGATCGGTAACGCCGTCGGTTCGAATATTGCCAATATCGCCCTGGTGCTGGGCGCGACCGCCCTGGTGCAGCCGCTGAGCGTCCGCTCCTCCGTCCTGCAGCGCGAGATGCCTGCGCTGCTGGCGGTCACGCTCCTGTGTGTGATGCTGATGCTCAATGGCGTTTTGAGCCGGCTCGATGGCGCCGTGCTGGTGGCCGGGCTGTTCGTGGTCATGCACTGGTTAGTGCGTCTCGCCACAGAGCCGCCGGAATCCGATCCGATCACAGCAGAGATCGAGGCCGAGATACCGGACCCGATGCCGATGCCACGTGCGATTATGTGGCTGGCTATCGGCCTCGTGGTGCTCCTTGTCGGCGCCGAGATCCTGGTCTGGGGCGCGCACAATATCGCGGTGGCCCTGTCCGTCAGCGATCTGATAATCGGTCTGACCGTGGTCGCCATCGGCACCAGCCTGCCGGAACTGGCCGTCTCGCTGGTCAGCGCACTCAAAAAAGAGCATGACATCGCGCTGGGCAACATCGTGGGCTCTAACATGTTCAATTGTCTGGCGGTGGTCGGCCCAGCGGCGCTGATCGATCCCAAGGCCCTCGAACCGTCTTTGCTGCAGTTGCACCTGCCGGTGATGATCGCGCTTACCCTGCTGCTGTTCGGATTGACCTACAATTTCACCGGGAGCGGCCGCATTTCCCGCGTTCATGGCGGTGTGTTGCTGCTGGTCTTCCTTGCCTATGAGGGACATATTCTTGGTTTCTTCTGATCCGATCGGCGACAACCCGAGAACCCGCAAGCTGGCCGACGGCCGGGTGCTCGATATGGCTCGCGCGGTACTTAGAATTGAGGCGGAGGCGGTGTCTTGCCTCATCGACAGGCTAGGCGACGATTTCGTCGCTGCCTGTGACGTCTGCCTGAGCTGTAACGGCCGCATTGTGGTCATCGGGATGGGCAAATCCGGCCATATCGCAAGCAAGATAGCCGCCACCCTGGCCAGCACCGGCAGCCCGGCTTTCTTCGTCCATCCGGGCGAAGCCAGCCATGGCGATCTCGGCATGATCACTGGCAAGGATGTCGTGTTGGCGGTCTCGAACTCGGGCAGTACCCACGAAATCGTGCTCATCCTCCCGTTGATCAAGCGCCTCGGCGTGCCGCTGATCACGATGACCGGACGCCCTGACTCGGTGCTGGCAGAGGCGGCTGATGTCAACCTGCACATCTCGATCGACAAGGAAGCCTGCCCGCTGAATCTGGCGCCGACGGCAAGCACGACCGCGACTCTTGCCATGGGTGACGCGCTGGCAGTCGCCCTGCTGGAATGTCGCGGCTTCACCAAGGAGGATTTTGCCCGCTCGCATCCTGGCGGAACGCTGGGTCGGCGCCTGCTGTTGAGAGTGTCGGATTTCATGCGCACCGAGGCGCAGGTTCCCAAGGTGCATGCGGATACGCCAGTCATCGAAGGCCTGCTGGAGATGACCCGCACCGGCCTCGGCATGACCGCAATCGTGGATGAGGACGAAATCGTCATCGGCGTCTTCACCGATGGCGACCTGCGGCGCGCCCTCGACATGGGCTGCGATCTGCAGACAACCGACATGAAATCGATCATGACCACCAACTGCAAGACGATCGGTCCCGACGTCATCGCCGAGGAGGCGATGCGGATGATGGAGGATCATTCCATCACCGCGTTGCTGGTTACCGAGGCCGATCGACGGTTGATCGGCGCGTTCAATATCCATGACCTGCTGCATGCGGGCGTGCTTTGATGGATCTGACGGAACGCGCCCGGGCGCTGCGGCTGGCCGTGTTCGATGTCGACGGCGTGTTCACCGACGGACGCCTGATCTACTCCCCTAGCGGTGAGGAACTCAAGGTATTCCATGTCCGCGACGGACTCGGGATCAAACGGCTGCAGGCCAGCGGCGTCGAGATCGCGATCATCTCCGGCCGGGCTTCCGCAGCCGTCAGCCTGCGCATGACTGAGCTGGGCGTTCGTCATATCTTTCAGGGCGACCATGACAAGCAGCCGCTGATGGACCAGCTGCTCGACCAACTCGACTGCACCGCGGAGCAGGTCTCGTTTATGGGTGATGACCTGCCGGATCTGCCGGTCATGCGGGGCGTCGGACTGGCCGCCTGCCCTGCGGACGCTGTGGCCCCTGTGGCCGAAGTCTGTCATTGGCAGGCGCGGCTCGACGGTGGTCACGGCGCAGTTCGCGAATTCTGCGAATTTGTGATTCAGGCAAGGTCCGCGGGTCCGTGACCGCTCGCACCCTCGCCGGCATCATCCTGGCGGGAATCGCGGCCTTTGGTACCTGGCGCTGGCAGCTTGCACTACAGGACCGCGAGGCGCTGGATTCCTCATTGAGCGTGGAGATCCAGGGCGTTTACCTGCGTAATGCGACGGTGGTCTCGCCCGGGCCCGACGGGCGACCCCTGTACCGCCTGGTCGCCGCCGAAATGACCCAGCCGCTGGACGCGCGCACGCTCGGCGTGACCGGTGTTTTCCTCGAATATGAAGGACCGGGCCCCGGCCGCTGGACCCTGCACTCGGATCGCGGCGATGTCGCCCTGGACTGGCGAGACATCAGGCTGTCGGGGAACGTGTCCATCGCCTGGGCCGAAGATCGCGATCCGGCCACCGTGCTGGAAACCAGCAGTCTGGTGCTGGATGCGGTGTCTCACCTTGCCTCGACAGGGGAGCGGGTGGTTTTGCATCACGGTGGCGGCAGCATCGAAGGCACCGGGATGTCGGTCGATTTGATGGCGGGGACCGTAGCGCTAGAATCGCAGGTCAATGGCCACTTCGCACCGTAAATCCTGGCCGTGGCTGGCCCTGCTGGCCGCGTTGCCCTGGTCTCAGGCAAACGCGATCTTTCCTGACTCCAGGGAGCCGATCGCGCTTGAGGCAGCGTCATCCGAATTTGATGGCGAATCCGTACTGCTGGTTTTCCGCGGCATTCGTATCAGCCAGGGCCCGGTTTCGATCTCAGCGGACAGGGCGGAGGCCAGCGAGCTCGATTTCTCGGCCAGCAGCTGGGATTTCAGTGGCGAGGTGGTGATCCGGGGCGACGGAGCCAGCATCCTGGCCGAGCAGGCGCGGCTGGAATTCCGTGACCACCGGCTGCGCCATACCCGGGCCAGCGGCACACCAGCCACGTTCGAGCGCAAGCAGACGGAAGATTTTCGCGCGATCAGTGGCGATGCCCGTACCATAGAGTACGATCACGAACAGCAAGTACTGGTGTTATCGGGTGATGCGCGACTGCTCGACGGCACCAACGAAGTATCCGGCAGCCGACTCATCTACCGTGTCGCGGAAGATCGGGTGATGGCTGGATCGGATGACGGGGGAGAACAACGAGTGCGGATAACCATAACCCCGCCATCTGGCGGCGAGGACACGCCTGCGGCGGCTGAGCCGGACCTCGCGGCCGACCAGGAACCCACGCCATGACCACTCTGGCCACGGACAAGATCAGCAAGAGCTTCCGCTCACGCAAGGTGGTTGACGGTCTTTCGATGGAGATATCGGGCGGCCAGGTGGTCGGGCTGCTGGGTCCGAACGGCGCTGGCAAGACCACCGCCTTCTACATGATCGTGGGGCTGATCGGCTGCGACGGCGGGCGCATCCTGCTCGACGGCGAGGACATTACCAATCTGCCCATGCATCGGCGAGCGCGCCTTGGCGTCGGTTATCTGCCGCAGGAAGCCTCGGTGTTCCGCCATATGAGCGTGGAGCAGAACATCATGGCGGTACTGGAGACCCGCCGCAGTCTCAAGCGGCCGGATCGGGAGCGGATCCTGGAAGAACTCCTGGAGGAGCTGCACATATCGCATATCCGGAGCGGCTCCGGCCTCAGCCTCTCGGGCGGCGAACGGCGCCGGGTCGAGATAGCGAGGGCGCTGGCCGCGGATCCGGCGTTTATCCTCCTCGACGAGCCATTTGCAGGCGTCGACCCGATTTCGGTGCTGGATATCCAGCGCATCATCGCGCATCTGCGTGATCGTGGCATCGGCGTATTGATTACGGACCATAATGTGAGGGAGACCCTTGGCATCTGCGGCCATGCGTATATCCTCAGCGGCGGAGAGGTCATCGCCGCCGGCGATGCCGACGAGATCCTGCGGAACAAGCAGGTCAGAGAGGTCTATCTCGGAGAGGACTTCCGGCTTTAGGCGCTGAACCCCGTGAAGCGGCGCCAGGCTGAGCCAATCCCCGGATTCAGGACATGCTGAAACCCAGCCTGCAACTTCGCCTCGGCCAGCAGCTGACGATGACGCCTCAGCTGCAGCAGGCTATCCGTCTGCTACAGCTGCCGGTACTCGACCTGCAGGCCGAGATCCAGGCCGCTCTGGAAAGCAACGTGATGCTGGAGCAGGATGAGCCAGCGGAATCCGAAGTCGCGGAACCACTGGCCGCCGAGGACGAAGCCCCGTCCGCCACCGCTGAAGAGATGGAGGTTGAGTACGCCGAAATCTCGACTCTGGGGCAGACCAGCGGATCGACACTCCCTGACGATCTGCGCAACAACTTCGATTATCCGGACCGCAGCCGGGACAACCTCCAGGATCACCTGCTCTGGCAGCTGCAGATGGACCGTTTCAGCGACCGTGAGCGCGGCATCGGCGAAGCGCTGATCGATGCGATCAACGAGGATGGTTACCTGAGAGCCAGTCTGGCAGAGGTCCAGGACCTCCTGCGGGCGGAACTCGCTGTGGAACTCGATGAGATAGAGCAGGTGTTGACCCGGATCCAGCGCTTCGATCCGGTGGGCGTAGGCGCCCGGGACCTGAGCGAATGTCTCGGCTGCCAGCTGGAGCAATTCCCGGAAGATACACCGGGCCTCGAACTGGCCCGACAGATCGCGGCGGAGCATCTGGAACTTGTCGCGCAGCAGCAGATAGCGCAGCTGCGGCGGCGTCTGGCGGCGGATCAGGATATGATCGACGAAGCGCTATGTCTGCTGCGCTCGCTGAACCCCAGGCCAGGCGGGGCGGTGCCCAGCGGAACCCCCGAATACATCGTGCCGGATGTGTTCGTCCGACGGCAGGAGAAAGGCTGGGTTGTCGAGGCCAACCCCAGCATCGCACCGAGACTCCGTGTCAATCAGACCTATGCCCGGCTGGTCAGCAGGGAAAGCGAGTACGAAGCCTTGCGCACCCAGCTGCAGGAGGCGCGCTGGCTGGTCAAGAGCCTCGAGATACGCAATGAGACACTGCTCCGGGTCGCGCGCTCGATCGTCGAGCGACAGGAGGCGTTCCTCGATCATGGCGAGGAGGCGATGAAACCGATGATTCTGAAGGACATCGCCGAGACCATCGAGATGCATGAGTCAACCATCTCGCGCGCCACCACCGGGAAGTACATGCATACGCCCCGCGGCGTATTCGAGTTCCGGTTTTTCTTCTCCAGTCATGTCTCGAGCACCGACGGCGGCGAGATTTCTTCGACCGCGATCCGGGCGCGGATTCGCAAGCTGGTCGGTGACGAACCGGCCGGAAAGCCCCTCAGCGACAGCAAGATCGCCGATCTGCTCAAGCATGAGGGCATCAAGGTGGCCCGGCGAACTGTCGCCAAGTATCGGGAATCATTAGGGATTCCAGCCTCCAGCGATCGCCGGAGGCTGGCCCCGTCGTAGCCCGAACGACAGTGCTAGGCAGAAATCGACGCAGGCTCTAGAATTAAATCAGGTCGGTCCGCTGACCGATCGGCGGAGAAAACAATTACATACCAGCCGCAATTACACCGCGATCCATCCCCTGGTCCAATCGCGACAGCCCATGGAAGACACGGAGGAGGATTCCGAACGGTATCCGCCTTCTCTTCCTACCCGCCACAGGAGGCCTTATGCAACTGATCATCACCGGCCGTCATGTCGACGTCACCCCGGCCCTGCGCGACTATGTCAACGACAAGATGGACCGCATCATCCGTCACTGCGATCAGCTGACCGAAGTCCGCTGCATCCTCGAAGTCGAGAAACTGCGGCACAAGGCCGAAGCCACGCTGTATGTCAGCGGCGGCACGATCTTTGCCGAAGCCGTGGCCGACGATATGTATGCAGCCATCGATGGCCTGGTTGACCGCCTCGACCGCCGCGTCAAGAAACACAAAGACAAGCAAAACGATCACCACGTTAGAGAAGCACATCGGCAGCGGCTTGCCTAGGCTGAGAATTTGATGGACGTACTACCGGAAGACGCCACCGATCTGGGCGCGCTCATAGAATCCAGCAGGGTACTCTGTAACGTGGAGGCACGGAGCAAGAAGCACTCGCTCGACATCCTCAGTGAATTACTCGCCACGGCGGTACCGGATCTGTCACAAGGGACGGTTTTCGACAGCCTGATTCAGAGGGAAAAGGTCGGCTCCACTGCTCTCGAGGGTGGCATTGCGATCCCCCATGGATGCCTCGACGGCATAGACCGGATCTATGGTGCCTTCGTCAAATTGAGCGTCCCGGTAGACTACGATACGGTGGATGGTCAGCCGGTGGATCTGTTGTGCGGCCTGCTGCTACCGCGCGGTGGAGAGATGGAATGCGGCCATCAGTTGCGGGAGTTCGCCCGGATCTTCCACGACCCGGGATTGCTCGCTGCCCTGCGCGCCGCCACCAATAGCCGGGGGCTGTTCGATCTGCTGGCCGGTCAGCACCCGACGCAACCGGCGCGCTCGGCGAGCGGC
>JBATKC010000070.1:0-8607 GCA_049669065.1 Gammaproteobacteria bacterium | reverse complement strand
AGCTCAACCGTATCTCACGCCAGATGCTGCAGGAGATGGGGCGCGAGCCGACCCCCGACGAACTGGCCGAGCGCATGGAGATGCCCGAGGACAAGGTGCGCAAAGTGCTGAAGATCGCCAAAGAGCCGATCTCCATGGAGACGCCGATCGGGGACGACGAGGATTCGCACCTGGGCGACTTTATCGAGGATGGTTCGGTGGCTTCGCCGATCGATTCTGCGACCGTCGAGAGCCTCAAGGAGACGACCCATGCGGTGCTGGCCGGTCTGACACCGAGAGAGGCCAAGGTCCTGCGGATGCGTTTCGGCATCGATATGAATACGGACCACACGCTGGAAGAGGTCGGCAAACAATTCGACGTCACCCGGGAACGGATCCGCCAGATCGAAGCAAAGGCGCTGCGCAAGCTACGTCATCCCAGCCGTTCCGAGCAGCTGCGGAGTTTCCTGCTCGAGGAATAAGCCCGATCGGGCCGCAACCCGCATCGACAAGCCCCTGGCTTTGAACGACAAGCGCCCCGCTCCGATGCGGGGCGCTGTCGTCAGGGGCTGCGGAATCCGCTGCGGCCGCCAGCGGCGGCGATCAGGCAGATTCGCCAGCGCTCATGCTGGCCACGAAAAAGGTGCGCGAGCACTCGAGACCGCTGACCAGACGCCGTAGATGGGCCAGATATCGCGCCGCACCGGCGCCCGGATCGTCGCTGGCTGCCGCCAGCAGGGCCATAGCCGTCTCGCGCCGCTCGACGAACGCTGCCAGCTGTCGCCGGCCCTCGGTCGAGGTCTCGCTGAGGCTACGCGAGCCTCGACTGCTGATCTCGGCACACAGGTCCAGGGCCCGATCGGCAAGGAAGCACCATTCAGCGTTGATTTTCTTGTTCATTGTTTGTTCGGATTTCATCCCGAGCCTCTTGTAGTACGCGGGCTTTGCGCGGGTCTGCGGACAAAGATAGATCAAATCGAACAATCGTGCACCCCAAGCCGGTCACATTTCGCCGGACCCGCATCGATGCCGATCCGGCGAGCCGACGGGCGTCAGGCCGGCACGTATCTCGGATAGACCGGGTCCCAGCTTGCTGCCGTCAGCCGCGCCTCGATCTCTGCCTCATCCAGGCGCTGACCCACACAGTCCTCCCCGGCCTGGGCCATCACCGCGGCGGCCACCACGCGCGAGACCGGCCGCAATCGGCTGATTGCCGGATACAGCATGCCGTCGGCCAGCTCCTCCTCGGACACCTCGCCCGCCAGCGCGCCAGATGCTGCGGTGATCATCGCGTCAGTAATGCGGCTCGCCCCACAAAGAAGACTGCCGAGACCCAGACCCGGGAACACGAATACATTGTTGCCCTGGCCGATGCGATAGTGCCGACCCTCGTAGTCCACATCCGCAAACGGGCTCCCGGTCGCGACCAGGGCGCGACCCTTGCTCCAGCGGATGATCTCCTCGGGTCTGCCCTCGGCGAAATCCGTGGGGTTGGAAAACGGCATGATCACCGGATGCTCGCAGTGCTCTGCCATGGTCTCCACAATATTCCGATCAAAGGCGCCGGGCGTGCCCGAGGTGCCGATCAGCACCGTCGGCCGGAACGACTCGACAACGTGCCCAAGCTGCCTGTTGGCCGGCTCGTACAAGTCGAATTTTCGCGCCAGATCGGCGGGCCATGCGAGCTCAGCCTTGTAGCTGTCGGCGAACCCCCCGTCTTCGATCAACAAGCCGCGGCTGTCCAGACAGGCCACGGGAAACTCGCCGCCGCCGGCTGCGTTCACCGCTGACTCGATCTGGCGGGCGATCCCGAACCCGGCAGCACCGGCCCCATGGATGACGAAGCGCTGTTTTCGCAGATCACCACCGCAGCGACGCATCGCTGCCAGGATGCCGGCCAGCGCCACCGCTCCGGTGCCCTGGATATCGTCGTTAAAACTCAACAGCCGGTCACGATAACTCTGCAGAATGGTGGCGGCATTGCTCTTGCGGAAATCTTCCCATTGCAGCAGAGCATGGGGGAAGACCTCGGCAACGGCCTCGACGAACTCTTCGATAAATTCGAAATAGGCATCCCCGCTCAGGCGCCGGTGAGGCCATCCCAGATAAAGATTGTCGTCCAGCAAGGAGACATTATTGGTGCCCACATCGAGACAGACCGGCAAGGTATTCGCCGGCGGAATGCCGGCGCCGGCGCAATACAGAGACAACTTGCCGATCGATATCGCCATCCCGCCGGCGCCCTGATCGCCAATACCGAGGATCGACTCGCTGTCCGTCACCACCATCAGCCGGATGTCTCGCCCGACAGTCCCGTCGCGCAGGATATCCTCGATCCGGCCGCGATGCTCCGGCGATACCCACACGCCGCGACCACGTCGGAACACATGACTGAACTGGCGTGTCGCTTCGCCGACGGTCGGCGTGTAGACAATCGGCATCAGGTTTTCGAGATCGTCCATCAGCACCCGGTAAAACAGATTCTCGTTACGATCATGCAGTTCCGCCAATTCGACATACTTGTTCATCGGCTCGGTCAGACGACGCAGGAACTGGCAAAATCGCGTCGCCTGGTCTTCCATGGTGTTGACTCGTGTAGGCAGCAGACCGTCGAGCCCGAACTCGAGCCGCTCATCCTGTGGGAAGGCCGAGCCTTTGTTCAGCAACGGATCGCGGATCAGGTCGTAACCGCGACGCGAGACCGGCTGCGGATGGTCGATACTGGGAATCTGCCACAGGGATTTCACGGACACTCTCCTTCAAGTACCTGGATCCCGCGATGGGGATCATCGCAATACGGTGGCGATTGAACTAGTCAAGTTGTGCTGACTTCACCACCATCATTTTTTCGATCTGCATGTCTTCAATAGTGTAGGGGATACCGCCGACACCGAGGCCAGACTGGCGCAACCCGGCAAAGGGCATGCCGTCTACGCGGAATGCGGTGTGCTCATTGATCATCACCGCCGAGGCATCGAGACGGGTAAAGACACGCAGCGCCGTCTCGAGGTCAGCGGTGAATACCGCACCCTGAAACGCCACCGGCAGCGCGTTGGCGCGGGCGATAGCCGCATCCAGATCGTCGTAGGGGTAGACACAGACCACGGGCCCGAAGATCTCCTCGGTGCTGACCCGGGCGTCTTCGGGCGGTTGATAGAGTACGGTCGGCGCATAGCAGGTCTCTTCCAGCGCCTCGCCGCCGCACAGCACCTCGGCACCAGCGGCGCTGGCTTCCTCGACCCATTCGCCGACCCGGCGCACCTCCTGCGGCCGGATCAGCGGTCCCACCTCGGTTTCTTCCAGTGTCGGGTCGCCGACACGCAGCGCAGTCGCGTCCGCAGCCAGACGCGCGGCGAATTCCCGCGCGAGATCATCATGCGCGAAGACCCGCTGCACCGACACGCACACCTGACCCGCATGATAGAAGCCGCCTTTGCTGACCGCGGCCACCGCGGCGTCCAGATCGGCATCGGCCGCGATAAATAGCGGCGCGGCGCCGCCATGTTCCAGCGCGCAGCGCGCACCAGGCGCCAATTTCGAGCGCAACATCCAGCCGACCCGGGCGCTGCCGATAAACGAGAAAAATGCCACTCGCGCGTCGGTCACCAGCGCCTCGGCGACCGCGATATCCGCCGCGATCAAAACCTGGGCCCAGCCCTCGGCCAGGCCTGCTTCGCGCAGGATCTGAACAAAACGCAGGCAGGACAGCGGCGTATCGTCCGCCGGCTTCACCACGACCGGGCAGCCTGCCGCAATGGCGGCTGCGACCTGGTGAATGATCAGGTTGAGCGGATGATTAAACGCGCTGACCGCGACCACCGGCCCGATCGGTTCGCGCCGGGTAAACGCCAGACGACCCGCCGCGGCCGCAGTGCCGCCCATCGGCACCACCTCGCCCTGGTGACTGCGGATCGCCTCGATACACAGACTCAGGCCATCGATGGCCCGGGCGACCTCGACCCGCGAATCGAGCAGCGGCTTGCCACCTTCGCGGGCCGCCAGCAGCGCCAGTTCTTCGGCCTGCTCAGACATTAACGCTGCGGCCCTCTTCAGCACGGCGGTCCGGACATGGATGGGCAGCCAGGCGTCGCGAGACCGGAACAGCCCTTCGGCAACGGCCAGGGCCGTCTCTACATGGCGCAGATCGCCGGTCTCCACTTCAGCGATCGCCTGCCCGTCGTAGGGGGCATTGACCATTGCCACACCAGCCGCCGGGAGGTCTGTAGCGATCATCAGAGGATAACGGTCCATCGTGATACGTCCTTACATCGGCTGAGTAATTTCGCCGAGCCGTTTGGTCAGCGCAGGATTTTCCCGGTAATCGATCGGGATCACGACCAGGCTGGGCCCGGATTCCTCGAAGGCTTGCTCGAGGGTCGACTGCAGGTCACGGCTGCGTGACACCAGGTGCCCGTTCCAGCCAAAGGCCTGGGCCAGACCGAGCCAGTCCGGATTGCCAAAAGACAGGTCGGTGTGACGCTTGAACTCATTGTCCTGTTTCCACGCGATGAGACCGTAGCCGCCGTCCTCCCACACCATGGCGACAAAGTTGCTGCCGAGACGTCGGGCGGTTTCCATCTCCTGGACATTCATCAGGAAACCCCCATCGCCGGCGACGGCCAGGATGCGGCGTTGCGGATATACCAGGCTGGCGGCGATCGCGCCGGGCAAGGCGAATCCCATGGAGCAGAAACCGTTCGGGATCAGACAGGTATTAGGCTCGTGGCAGTGGTAATGACGCGCGATCCACATCTTGTGGGCGCCCACATCCGAGAGCAGGATGTCGTCTGGCCCGAGGACCTGGCGGGCGTCCCAGATCGCCTTTTGCGGCCGGATCAGACCCTCGGTGTCGTCGTCCGCGTGGCGTGCCAGTTCCTCACTCATGCGTTGACGCATATCGCGCTGCCCGCCCAGATCGAATTCCGGCGTCGGCCGGTTTTCGAGACGCTCGTTGAGCATCCACAGCGTATGCGACAGATCGCCGATCAACTCCACCTCTGGCAGATAGTGCTCGTCGATTTCCGCGGGCAGAAAATCCGCATGGATGATGCGTTTGTCGCCCGCCGGATTCCACAGCTGCGGGTGGTACTCGACCATGTCGAAACCCAGGGCCAGGACCAGGTCTGCATCATCGATCACCAGCGCGGGCAGATCCTTTGAGCCCAGCCCGATGGTGTACAAACAATAGTCCGCGTCATAGTCCACGACGCCTTTGGCCATAAACGTGCTGATCACGCCGATACCGGTGCGCTCGCAAAACGCTCTGAGCTGTTTGTGCGCCTGTTTGCGGATACAGCCGTTGCCGGCGAGGATCACCGGCCGCTTGGCCGAGCAGATCAGCTCGAAGGCCCGATCAGCGATCTTGTCGTCCGGGACATAGCGCCGATACCGGCGAGGCTGCAGTGGCCTGGCCGAGGATTCCTGCTTGGCGATGTCCTCCGGCAGTTCGATATGCACCGCACCGGGTTTCTCGGTGCGTGACAGGCGCACCGCCTTGCGCACGATCTCCGGGATAGTGTCGGCATGCAGGATGCTGGTGGCCCACTTGCTCACCGGCTCGAACATGGCCACCACATCCATGATCTGGTGGGACTCCTTGTGCAGCCGGCGTGTCGACCCCTGGCCGGTCAGCACCAGTATCGGCGCCCGGTCCATATTCGCATCGGCGACACCGGTGATCAGGTTGGTGGCGCCGGGGCCGAGGGTGCCGAGACAGGCGGCCGGGTTGCCGGTCAGGCGCCCGTAGACTTCCGCCATAAAGGCAGCGCCCTGCTCGTGGCGGGTCAGGACAAAGCGGATGCGCTCGGATTTCTCCAGCGACATCATGAAATCGGCGTTCTCTTCCCCGGGGACGCCAAAAATATACTCGACCCCTTCCTCCTCGAGGCATTGAACAAGAAGATCTGACGCTTTCAAGACATTCTCCGGATGCATCCAACAAGGCTGAACACAGTCCAGTATAGTCGGTGTGTCAACTGGCAATCGGCCTCAGAAGAGCAGATTTACTGGCTTTCCGGCGGGTCTACAGCTATTTTTCTTTCCTCATCGCCACCGGTGAATCGAGCCTGTCTGGGCCCGGGTCCGGGGGCCACAGCGAAGGAGCTGAACATGAATCTGATGGACATCCTCAACAGTGCCACGGGCGCCGGCGCGAACCAGGCGATCGCCGCCAACCTCGGTCTGGATCAAGGCCAGGCCAAGGCGGTCATGGATAAACTGATCCCGGCCCTGGGCGCGGGTCTGAAAAAGAATGCCGCCCAGCCCGGTGGCATGGAGGCCATGGTCAAAGCCCTGCAAAATGGTGGACACAGCCGTTATTTAAAGGATCCCGCGGCGCTGACCGGCGCCGCCGGTATCCAGGACGGCAACGCCATCCTCGGCCACATCTTTGGCAGCAAGCAGGTCAGCCGCGATGTCGCGGCCCGGGCAGCGGAGAGCACCGGCGTGGACTATGGTGTGATCAAACAGATGCTGCCGATGCTTGCCGCGACGCTGATGGGCGCCATGGGCCAGCAGAGCCAGTCCGCAGCCGGCAGCGGCGGCAATCCGGCCGGCCTGCTCGGCTCACTGCTGGACAGTGACGGTGACGGGTCCGTAGCGGACGATCTGCTCGGCATGGCCGGCAAGTTTTTCGGCCGCTGAGCGGCCATCGATTCTCGCAGTACGATTTATTCCAATAGGGAGCAACACAATGGGAATGTTCGATTTCATCGCCGACGTGGGCGACAAACTGTTTAGCAGCGACGAAGACGCCGCAGAGAAGATCCACAATCAGCTCACCAAGGGCATGCCGGGCATGATCTCAAACCTCAAGGTCGGATTCGATGATGGGGTGGTGACGCTGGCAGGCGAGTGCGATTGCGCGCGCAGCAAGCGCGTCGCGACCCTGACCGCCGGCAATAACAAGGGCGTAAAGGCGGTCAATGCAGACGGACTGACGGTAAAGGTCGCGGCCGCCACAGCACCCGCCGAGGCGGCAGCGCCTGCGCCCGCGGTGGAAGAGGAAGAAGCCGGCGAGTACTACACCATCAAGTCCGGCGACACGCTGGGCGGCATCGCCAAGAAACATCTCGGCAACGCGATGGCCTACAAGAAAATCTTCGAGGCCAATCGTGAGGTGATCAAGGATCCGGACAAGATCTATCCGGGCCAGAAGATTTTTATCCCCAAGGACTGATCACCGACGCGGACAAGATGGCCGCCGGGTTGTCGGTAAGCACCGTCAGTCCGGCGGCCCATTTTTATTGACTAGCCCTTGTCCTCGCCTTTGCCGAACAGCGCATCGAGTTGCGCCAGAGGATCCCCGGCATCCGCAGCCGGTGTCGCATCGCCGCCGTTGAACAACTCCTCAAGACCCTGCTTGGCGGATGCCGCCGGGGAGTTATCGGCCGGCTGCCAGGCCACCGCACTCGGTTCCAGATAACCGCAGAAATTGGCCCGGGTCTTGTCGCCCACCGGCTCTGCCACCGGCTCTCGGCAGTCGTTGGCCACGGTGGTGTCATAGAAACGGCACATGCGGCAGACGTGTAGCTCGGCCCCGCAAGCGGTGCACTCGGCCGTTCTCGACAAAGGCAGCGGCAACTCTTCGAGCGATGCGCCGCATTTCCAGCAGAGCAGATTATCGGGTGTCACCCTGTCGCTCCCATTCCGATTCCTGAATCCCCGGTGCAGGCTCTCCGGCGCCTCATGGGTGCAGCCTAGAATTCTCCGCTGCCGGCATCAAGTGCCTGCACCCAGGCGGGCACCCGGGCCGGGACCGCCGGATGCATCGACGCCATCCACCGCCTGCAGGGATTGCGGTAAACTGGCGCCCTCTCCGGAGGGCCTGTAGCTCAGTTGGTTAGAGCAGGGGACTCATAATCCCTTGGTCCCAGGTTCGAGTCCTGGCGGGCCCACCACCTTTCCTTGTCGGTCAATCGGATACGACGGCACCGGAGGCGATGAGACCAGGGGATTGGAATCCCTTGGTCGGCGATTCGGGACTGCCCGGACCGGTGATATTCCCCAAGAATCTCTACTTATCGCTCGTCGCTGAGACGGCGAAGCTTACGGGTATGCAACGCAGATGTGGGCTGGAATTGCTTCTACTCAACAATGACTCCGGCATCCCGATACGCTCGATAAGTCACTGCGATAGCGCCGTCAAAGATTATCTTCATTTGAAATATTTCTTTCCCAGCCTCAGTTATCTCCGTGACGGACATTTCCGGCCCATTCCCCCAACTCACGAACCAGTTTCCATTTTGTAACAACTGGACGGACCCTTGTGATCGCGTGTATTCCTGATAAATGCCATATAGGGAGTGGTCCCGCTGGAAGTGCGCCTGACCGGCTATTGGGTCCAATTGATACTCCAATATCCTGCTAAAAAGCCCAAAATCCGTTTCACGAGTGCCTAAACAGTACCCGCCATTGTCGAACATCAGAAGGACGTTTGCTGAAGGCTCCAAGGCTGTATGCTGCCCACAGAACTCTTCAAAAGCGTCGCCGACAATTAAGTAGTCGCTGACGCTTCCGCCTAGGCGCCAGACAACGCTTCCCGTTGGGCGATCAATTTTCAGTATCTGTGCGCAGCCTCTAAAAGACGCGATCAGATCGCCATCCGGCGCCAATGAGATAGAGTTCAGA
>JBATKC010000069.1:0-5186 GCA_049669065.1 Gammaproteobacteria bacterium | reverse complement strand
GTCCTGAGCTGCTCCCGGGCACGGTCACGCCGCAGCAGCGACTCGATGCGATTGCGAACCTCCGTCAGCGGCTTCGTCTCTGGCAGATAGTGCTCGGCCACGCGCAGCACCACCGCCTGCCCTTCTTCCAACTCTAACGGAACACTGTTTTCACGCTGGTCCAATACTGCTTCGCTGAAGGCCGTGTCACGGACCTGAGCATTGGCCGCGATACCGGAGCCGCCGGTACGAGTCATGCGCTCGACCCGCCGGATCGGACGACCCAGCGCCTCGGAAGCCACCGTCAGGGTGTCCGGATTCTCGAAGCTCAGCGTCTCAAGCGTCTCGGCTTCGGCATAGAACAGATCTTCGGCCTTGCGTGAACGCAGCTCTGTTTCGAGCTCGTCACGCATGTCCTCGAAAGTCTTGGTATCGCCGGCGCGCAGATCCTCGAGCAGGATCAGATGGTAGCCAAACGGGCTCTTGACCGGATCGCTGACCTCACCGACCTGGAGCTCGAACAGGGCTTCCTCGAATGGCGCCACCATCATGCCGCGTTCCACCCAGTCCAGGTCGCCGCCCTGGGCCGCGGAACCCGCATCCTCCGAAGACTCGATCGCGAGCGCAGAGAAATCTTCTCCGGCCTCGATGCGCGCGCGCAGCGCTTCTGCCCGTTCGCGTGCTGCCGCCTCGTCCGTGTCATCATCGATGTTGATCAGGATGTGGCGGGTGCGGCGCTGCTCGGGCGTCACGAACAGCTCCTGGTTGGCGCCGAGCTCGTTCTCATAGAACTCGCGCAGGTCTGTTTCAGTCACCTCGACCTGGGCCGCGATCTGCTCGAGGTTTATCTCGACATATTCGATGTCGACAGACTCCGCTGTCATGTAGCTGGCACTGTTGTTGTCGTACTCGTCCTGGATATCCGTCTCGCTGACATCGACCGCTGCCAGGAAATTATCCACTGGCAGTATCAACCAACCGATCTCACGCTGCTCACGCTCGAGCCTGACCCTCTGTTCGAGCTCGCGCGGTGTGACGAACGCGCTGTTAAAGATGCCGTCCTGGAGCTGGGAGACTTCCAGATTCTGGCGCTGCTCAGCCTCGAAGCTGGTCGGCGAATATCCGGCGTTGCCGAGCATCGCGCGGTAGGCGTCCATGGAAAAGCTGTCACCTACCTGGAACACCGGCATGCTACGGATAGAACCCGTGAGCGCTTCGTCGCTGACACGATAGCCCTGACCCCTGACACGGTCGACCAGCAGGCGCGTGCGCACGAAACCCTCGATCACGTCACCGCGTATCTGCTCTTCGATACCCGGAGGCAGGTCCGGCCCGTAGGCCTGTTGAAACTGACTCAGCTGGTTCTGGATCGCACGGCGCACCGGCGCCACCGGGATCTCCTCGCCATTGACGACAGCGGCATAAGACTGCGGGTTGAAACCGATGTCTATGCCCCACACGGCGAATACGAATCCAAGCAGGACCAGGATGACCCCGGCGACCCAGCCGGTGATCTTCTCTCTTATTTTTTGCAGCATGTTGCTGCGATCTCCATTAAAACTGTAGCGTTAACAGAAAGGGCGCCCCAGGGGCGCCCTTTCCAATTTTGGCGGAGTGGACGGGACTCGAACCCGCGACCCCCGGCGTGACAGGCCGGTATTCTAACCAGCTGAACTACCACTCCATGTCATGGTGGGTGCTGAAGGGATCGAACCTTCGACCTTCGCCTTGTAAGGGCGACGCTCTCCCAGCTGAGCTAAGCACCCCGCTCGTGGGAGGCGCGCTAGTTTACGGCATCCTTTAGCGCTTTGCCAGCCTTGAACGAGGGCACATTACTGGCCTTGATCTGGATGGTTTCGCCAGTCTTCGGGTTGCGACCGGCGCGAGCCGCGCGGTGCTTCACGACGAAGGTCCCAAAGCCCACAATGGCGACCTGATCGCCCTTGGACAGGGTGTTGGCGATGGTATGAGTCACGGCCTCCACAGCCTTGGCGGCATCGCTCTTGGAAATATCGGCCGCATGGGCCACGGCATCAATCAGTTCAGCCTTATTCATCTGTTTACCTTTGTAATCCTGTTGTAGTTGACCACTATGCGCAGGGACACGCTGCGTACCTGTCGTCCCTCGCCCCCACCGGATCCCCAGCTGTTCCCGGGACATCAGCCCAGATCTCGTTGTGTAACAAATCCCGAAACCGTCCAAAGCATTTCGGCCCGCGTGGCGCGGGCCGTTGGATGCACTTGCGGGCAGGCGCATCTTATACCAGCGCCAAAAAAGAACTGTCAACAAGAGGCCGGATCAGCGGCACCCGTCCGGCCTCGCCTGATCTGGCCAAAGCAACAGGCTCAGGGTGCTGGCAGGCCCTCAATGGGCGGTTACACCCTCCTGCGAAGACCCATGAGATTCGCTCTTCTCCTTCTCTGGCTCCTTAGCCTTATCCTGTTTGGACAGCGGTGTCGGCGCTCGCTCCAGAGCGATCTCGAGCACCTCGTCGATCCACTTAACCGGACGAATATCAAGGGCGCCCTTGATATTCTTCGGAATCTCCACGAGGTCTTTCTCGTTGTCGTGGGGAATGATCACCGTGCCGATACCGCCACGATGCGCGGCCAACAACTTCTCCTTGAGACCGCCGATCGGCAGCACTTCGCCGCGCAGCGTTATCTCCCCGGTCATGGCCACATCGGCGCGCACCGGGATCATTGTCAGCGCGGAGACTAGTGCACTGCACATGCCGATTCCCGCGCTCGGCCCGTCCTTCGGCGTAGCCCCTTCGGGTACGTGGATATGAACGTCCGTTGTCTGATAAAAATCGTTGGCGATACCCAACACTTCAGCGCGGCTGCGAACCACGGTCATCGCAGCCTGGATCGACTCCTGCATCACGTCGCCGAGTTGTCCGGTATTGATCAATTTGCCCTTGCCGGCCAGCACCGCAGCTTCGATAGTAAGCAGTTCGCCACCGACCTCGGTCCACGCCAGCCCGGTGACCTGCCCGACTGCGTTCGATTCTTCGGCGCGGCCGTAACGGAAGCGGCGCACACCCAGATAATTTTGCAGGCCGGCCGGACGCACTGCGATGCGCTTGCGCTTCGTTTCCTGGAGCATCTTCTTGACTGCCTTGCGGCAGATCTTGGCGATCTCGCGCTCGAGATTGCGCACCCCGGCCTCACGCGTGTAATAGCGGATGATGTCGCGCACGGCGCCGTCGGAAATGGACAGCTCCTCCTCCTTGAGCCCCGCGTTGGCCACCTGCTTCTGGATCAGGTAGCGTCGGGCGATGTGCGTCTTTTCGTCCTCGGTATAGCCCGGCAGGCGGATCACTTCCATCCGATCCAGCAGCGGCGCCGGGATGTTGAGGCTATTGGCGGTACAGATAAACATCACGTCGGACAGGTCGAAATCCACTTCAAGGTAGTGATCGTTGAAGGTGGAATTCTGCTCTGGATCGAGCACCTCGAGCAGCGCCGATGACGGATCGCCGCGGAAGTCCATCGACATCTTGTCGATCTCGTCGAGCAGGAATAGCGGATTGCGCACGCCGACCTTGGCCATGTTCTGCACGATCTTGCCTGGCATCGAGCCGATATAGGTGCGCCGATGACCGCGGATCTCGGCCTCATCGCGCACGCCTCCCAGCGACATGCGCACGAACTTGCGATTGGTGGCGCGGGCGATGCTCTGCCCCAGCGAGGTCTTGCCGACGCCAGGCGGACCGACCAGACACAGGATCGGTCCTTTCTGTTTCTTGACCCTCTGCTGGACCGCGAGGTATTCGATAATGCGTTCCTTGACCTTCTCCAGACCGTAATGATCTTCCTCGAGCACGCGCTCGGCCAGCGCCAGGTCCTTGTGCGTGCGCGAGCGCTTCTTCCATGGCGCCCGCACCAGCCAGTCGATATAGTTGCGCACCACGGTCGCCTCGGCTGACATCGGCGACATCATCTTCAGCTTGTTCAGCTCCGAATTGGCCTTTTCCTTGGCCTCGGCCGGCATCCCGGCCTCCTCGATCTTCTTCTCCAGCTCGGCCACTTCGTTATGGCCGTCATCCATGTCGCCGAGTTCTTTCTGGATGGCCTTCATCTGCTCATTCAGGTAGTACTCGCGCTGGCTCTTCTCCATCTGCTGTTTGACCCGGCCGCGCACGCGCTTCTCGATCTGCAGCACATCGATCTCGCCTTCGATCAGACCAAGGACGTGTTCCAGCCGCTTGCGCAGGTCGAAGATCTCCAGCACCGTCTGCTTGTCCGACAGCTTCAGCGACATGTGCGCAGCCGCCGTATCGGCCAGTCGGCCCGGCTGCTCGATGCCGGCCAGAGAGGTCAGGATCTCCGGCGGCACCTTCTTGTTGAGTTTTACATAGTTCTCGAACTGGGAAACGATGGAGCGGACCAGCACCTCGACTTCGCGCTCGTCGTATTCGCCCTCTTCGTTCAGGACTTCAGTCTCGGCGGTGAAATAGTCTTCTTCGCGCAGCTCGTGCAGGGCCACACGCTCGTTGCCTTCCACCAGCACCTTGACGGTGCCGTCGGGGAGTTTGAGCAGCTGCAGGATGGTCGCGAGCGTACCGAAATCGAACAGGTCACTCAGTTCAGGCTCATCGACATCAGCCTGCCGCTGAGCCACCAGCGCAATCTGTTTGCCCACCTGCATCGCCGCGTCAAGCGCCAGGATGGACTTCTCCCGACCGACAAACAGCGGGATGACCATGTGCGGATAGACCACCACGTCGCGCAGCGGCAGAACCGGCATGCGGTTGCCGTTGGCCGAAGTGGTCAATTCCTGTTCAAGTTCGGGTTTTTCGGACACGATATGGGTTACCTGTAATGCCTGTGTTGGGGCCGGATGCCGGAAGACCGCGGGCGTTCCGAACGCTCCGCCACTGTCGTGATATGCGGCCGGATCGGACCGCTTTCAAGGGCCGGACGACGGCCGGAGATCGAATCAGAACGCAGAACCCGCCGGCCGTTGTTTTTCCTCGGCAGCGGCAGATCGACTCGCCTCATCGGATTCGTAGATGATGTAAGGCTGGGTTTCGCCATTGACGACCGCCTCATCCACCACCACTTTGGTGACGTTGTCCTGGGACGGCAGCTCGTACATCGTGTCCAGCAGCACCGTCTCCAGGATTGTGCGCAGTCCACGGGCCCCGGTCTTGCGCTGCATGGCCCGTTTGGCCACGGCTCGCAGCGCGTCCTCGCGGAAC
>JBATKC010000068.1:0-8944 GCA_049669065.1 Gammaproteobacteria bacterium | reverse complement strand
GACGCCAACACAACGTCAACAAAGACAGAAGAGAAGAGCAGTGAGCCAGGAACCCGGTTCTGACAAACCGCTGGCCGAAGCGAGCCTGCTGTCCCATCTGATCGAGCTGCGCACCCGCCTGCTGCGTGTCGCGGCTGGGATCCTGCTGGTATTCCTCGCGCTCGCACCGTTCGCCGACCGCCTGTTCGAACTGGTTGCCAACCCGCTGATGGCGCAGCTGCCTGAGGGCACCAGCATGATCGCCACGCAGGTAGCGTCGCCATTCCTGACGCCGTTCAAGACCGCGCTGGTCACCGCGGTGTTTATTTCGGTGCCGTGGATCTTCTATCAGATCTGGGCCTTTGTGGCGCCGGGCCTTTATCAGCAGGAAAAGCGCATGGCGGTGCCGCTGGTGATGACCAGCGCCATCCTGTTTTACGCCGGCGTCGCCTTTGCTTATTACCTGGTGTTCCCGCTGATGTTCGGCTTTTTTACCGCCGTGGCGCCGGAGGGCGTGGCGGTGATGACCGATATCAATGCCTATCTGGATTTCGTCCTCACGCTGTTCTTCGCTTTCGGCCTCGCGTTCGAAGTCCCGATCGCCACCGTGCTGATGGTCTGGGCCGGCTTCACCACGCCGGCCAGGCTCGCCTCCCACCGTGCCTACGTGCTGCTCGGCGCCTTTGTCGTCGGCATGTTCCTGACCCCGCCCGATGTCATCTCCCAGACCCTGCTCGCGGTACCGGTTTATCTGCTCTATGAGGCCGGTATCGTGATGGCCCGGATCATGGTGCCGGGTCATCGTGAGGTCGAGTCCCAGCAAAACAGTTGAGTCGTTACCGACCAGCCTCTTAGTTTTGCTGTTTATGGTTGATTCAGACCACCTGCGGGCTTACCTTTGACTCTGTGATCTCGACGTCAAGGATGATTGGCTCATGCGTATGATTTTCCGATTGCTCTCGATCTTTTCTTTGCTAATGGCACCGCCAGTGCTGTTCGCCGCAGATCAGGCGCCGGTGCCACTGGAGGATTTCTTCCGCAACCCCGCCTTCGTTGATGTGCAGATATCCGACGACGGCCACTACATCTCCGCCATCACCCGTACGGAGAAGTATCCGGCGGCGCGCAACCTGGTGGTGATGGAAGTTGGCAAGTGGGACGAGGCGCGTCTGGTGACGTCCTACAAAGACGAGGAGATCCGCTGGTATGACTGGGGCCGGGACGGTCGGCTGTTTTTCAAGGTCGATCGCGACTATGACAACGTCAATCGCGGCTTCGAATACGTCGGCTTCTATTCCGTGCGCCACGACGGCAAGGATGGACGCACCCTGCACGAACCCTTTGCCAATGATGACCGCCGATCCCGCGGCAACCTGAGCAGCTCCAACCGTAAAACCGTGGGCGGACTCAGAGAAGACCTCTGGTTTCTTGATGATCTGCCAGGCGATCCTAATCACGTGCTCGTCGGGAAATTGGATTCGATGATGTTTCCGGACGCCTATCGCCTCAACGTCCATAATGGCCGGATGACGCCGGCCGCGAACGGAGCGGGCGTCTACCAACAGTGGATTGCCGACAATTCCGGCAACGTGCGGGCAGCTATCGGTCGCGGCGCGGTTCGCGACGACCTGGAGTACGAGCTCTCTTTCCGGAAGGACGAAGATTCGGCCTGGCAGACCGTGCATACCTTCGATGACCGCAGCCTGATCCAGGTTCACGGCTTCGATACGGACAACAAACACCTGTGGGTATCGGCGCGGGTCGATGATGACCGGCTCGCCCTCTATCGACTGGACCCGACATCCGGCGAAATGGGGCCCGTGATCGCCGCAGATCGGGTTTACGATCTGGCCGGACTCGAATACGGTTGGAATGAGGTGACTGCCCGCTTTGTCAGCGCCCGGGACGGGACGCCGCTGTATCTAGAATACGCCGCGGACACGCGCCGCAAAATCTTTTTGAACGAAGGCTGGCGGACCCTGCAAAACACCATCGATGGCGCACTACCCGATACATACAATGACTTTGTCGACTGGGACGAGCGCTGGGCGAGATTCATTGTCCGTGCCTGGAGCGACCGGGATCCCGGCACCTACTATCTGTTCGACCGCGAAGCCGGCAGCCTGAAGGAAATACTCGCACCGAAACCCTGGCTGGATCCCGCCAGGATGAGCGCGATGGAGCCCATCGCCTTTAAAGCCCGCGATGGAATTCAAATCCACGGCTATCTGACCCGACCGGCGGGAGCAGCGAAAGGCGCCGTGCCGTTGATCGTCCATCCCCATGGCGGGCCTTTCGGTATACGCGATGTCTGGGGCTTCAATCCGGAGGTCCAGTTCCTCGCCAGCCGCGGTTATGCGGTGCTGCAGGTCAATTACCGGGGTTCCGGCGGATACGGCTTTGGCTTCGAAGCGGCGGGTTTCAAACGCTGGGGCCTGGAGATGCAGGACGATCTGACCGACGCGGTGAAATGGGCGATCGAGGAGGGCATCGCCGACCCGCACAACATCGGCATCTACGGCGCCAGCTATGGCGGTTACGCCACCATGATGGGTCTGGTGAAAACGCCTGAGCTATATCGTGTGGGCATCAACTATGTGGGCGTCGTGGACCTGCCACGGCTCTATCGCTACGACACGCAAACAAGACGCGTAGAGGGCATCCAGGACTGGTTCCGCAACTGGTGGGTCGCGCACATTGGCGACCCGAAAGCAGATGCCGATCGGCTCCATGACACCTCGCCGATCAATTTCGTCGAGCGCATCGAAGCACCGGTGATGGTGGTTCACGGCCGTCTCGATCCCAGGGTCGATATCGATGGCCAGTACCGGCCGTTGATCCGCGCGCTCAAAGCCGAGAACAAGACCTACGAGGCCCTGGTCAAACGTCACGAGGGCCACGGCTTCTTCAAGGAGCAGAACCAGATCGAGCTGTACACGGCGATGCAGGCCTTTCTGGCTCGATACATGCCGTCGGATCTGAATCCTGCGCCTTTGAGCGTCGCGGATACTCGTTGATGATCCGAATCCAACCGCTGGGCCAGATCGAAGCGTCGTTTGCTTTAAGTCGAAGGCCACTCATGCTAAATATGGTTGCTACAGCGCACTGGCAGGCCTATGGTCTTTATGACGAGTGCCTTGATGCCGGAGGAACCTGACGATGAACTTGCGCCCCCTTTTCCTGGTCGCAGGCGTGCTCATGCTGTCGATTTCCTGGCTGGTCGGCGCCGCTGAGACCTCATCGATCCCGGTCGCGGACTTCTTCCGCAACCCGGTCACCGCAAAGCCCGCCGGAGCGTCGCCGGTCCGCGAGACCCGACTCGGCGGCGAGGGGCTTGCGCCCGTGCAGGTTTCTCCCGACGGTCAATATGTGTCGATGATCTCCCGCACGGACAAGTTTCCTGACGCTCGGAACATCGTGATCACCCAAGTCGGCAACTGGGACGCTCCACGCGTGATCACCGACTCCGAGCAAGGAGAAGTTCGCTGGCACGAATGGAGCCGGGACGGGCGCCTGATCTACCGCGTGGATCGCGGCTACGAAGACACCCATCGCGGGAGCCTGGCTTATCTGGCGCTGTTTACGATCCGTGCGGACGGCACCGAGGCGCAGGCGGTGGGCATGCCCTTCAACCGGCTCGGTAATGACTGGGGGATGAACGGCCCGGCCGACGCCTACAGATACGGCGGGACTTACAACTGGGCTTTGACCAGCGGAACAGAACCGTACGCCTTCGGCGACGCTTATGGCTACCTGGATGGGGTACCCAGCGACCCCGACCATGTGCTGATCGAGGAGTATGAAGCGGCCATGTTCCCTGCGGTGCGCAGGCTCAACCTCCGCAACGGCTGGCTGACCACAATCAGCAGGGGCCGCATGAACTTTACCGACTGGTTCGCCGATCACCATGGACAGGTGCGCGCAGCCATCGGTCGTGGCGAAGCGCGCGATGATCTGCGTTACGACCTCTACTATCGCGAGTCGGAAGACGCGGACTGGCGCAGCGTGTTGACCTTCGAAGACGTTAACGCCGTCCAGGTCCATGGTTTTGACCGCGATAACCAGCATCTGTGGATCTCGGCGCGAGTAAACAGCGACCGGATGGCGCTATACAAGCTCGATCCCGATGACGGCGATTTCGGGGCGCCCATCCATCAGGATCCGGTATTTGATGTGGGCGGGCTTGCCAGCCGGTTGGTGTGGGCGCGTGACGGCACGCCCCTGTATTTCCAGTACGCCACTGACACCCAGGGCAAGATTTTTCTGCACGACGACGGTCCGGCACTGCAGGCGGCGATCGACAAGGGCCTGCCCGGGACGCAGAACGACATCGTCAGCTGGGATGATGAATGGCAGAGATTCATCGTCCATGCATGGAGCGATCGCGAGCCTGGCAGCTACTATCTCTTCGAGCGTGAAACAGGCGAAGTCAGACAGATGCTCGACACGCGGCCGTGGCTTGACCGGTCGCGGATGAGCGCGATGGAGCCGATCGAATTCAAGGCCCGTGACGGGCTTATGCTGCGTGGCTATCTGACACGCCCGGCCGGTCATACAGACAAGGCCGCGCCGCTGATCGTCCGTGTCCATGACGGCCCGTTCGCGGTACGGGATCGCTGGCGATTCAATGCGGAAGTGCAGTTCCTCGCCAGCCGCGGCTATCAGGTATTGCAGGTCAACTACAGGGGCTCCGGCGGCTATGGCTATGCCTTCGAGGCGGCCGGATTCGGGCGCCTGGGGGAAGAGATGCAGGACGATCTGAGCGACGCCGTCGCCTGGGCGGTAAAACAGGGGATCGCGGATCCTGACAAGGTCGGTATCTACGGCGCAGGATACGGCGGCTACGCCGCGCTGATGGGCCTGGCTGAAACGCCAGAATTGTTTAGAACAGGCATCAGTTATGCCGCTGTCTCAAACCTGCCGCGCTTCCGTCGCGACCAGACCCGACCATGGAAGCCCGGTGGCTTCCCGGACTGGACGGGTAACCGATGGGACCGGTATGTCGGTGCGCCGGCAGATCGCAAGCCTGTGCCACGGACGAACTCGCCCATCGATCTGGCAGCCGAAATCGATGCACCGCTGATGATGATCCACGGGCATTTTGATCCGCTGGTGGATATCGATGAGCAGTACTGGCCTATGGTGCGAGCGCTGAAGTCCACCGATAACCCGCCCGTGTCCTTCGTCAGACGTTTCGAAGGTCATGGCTTTATCAAAGAACAGCACAACATCGAGCTTTACGCCGCGATCGAGGACTTTCTCGCCAGCAACATGCCGACGCCGATGAATCCGGCGCCAGAGAGCATAGCTGCCGCTGACGAGTAGTTAATTCCGGTCAGTGCTAGGCTGAACGCACCATGGCGGGTGCAAAATGCGATCAGCAAGAACACCGAGTGCGTGAACCCGGGAGACCGGACTCCGCTCGTGTTTGCGCATCCCTGATCGTGATACTCACCGCGTGGTTGTGCATGGCGAACGCGTCCGGGAACTCGCCCGGCCTCCCTCCGGTCAGGGACTTCTTCCGCGACGCGGCGGTAATGAGCGTCAAGGTTTCTCCGGACGGCGACTATCTGACCACGGTTTTCCGTGCGGACAAACCCGGCGCGGCCGCCAATCTGATCCTGACGCGGACCGACGGCGCGGTGCCGCCGCGGTATCTGAGCAACCGCACCTCCGGTGACGTAGGCCTCCAGCTGTGGGCGACCCCACAGACCATCCTGTTTCAGGACAAGATCATTCAGAAATCATCGCGCAGGACGCAATGGCGTGGTGGCCTCTATGTCGTAGACCGGGAAACCGGCAAGCAACGTGAGCTGACCGCGCTGCGCCAATACAGATTGGCCGGCGCGCCAGCCAGAGACGACGGCAGGATCCTGGTCTGGCTCTACGGCAACTACGACCTGACCCCTTCCGCCGGCTGGCTGGACCTGGAGCCGGGACGGGTCATCAACGCAGTCGCTGCGGAGCCGGGCGTGGTCGGCTGGTACGCAGATTATCGTCAGCAGATCAGGGTATCCATGCTCGCCGGCGACGCGGCGGGGCCGGGTCGGCTGGCGCTACGCTATCGGTCCAGCGAAGACGCGACGTGGCAGCGCGCCTATCCGCTGCAGCAAGGCGCCTCTGACTTCCAGGGTTTCGACCAGGACGGACGCCATCTCTGGGTGCTGGCGCCGCACGGTGACCGCACCGCGCTGTTCCGTCTTGATCCGGTGGCCGGAGAATTGGGAGAACCCGTCGTCTCAGATCCGCTCTACGATGTCGAAGGCCTGTTATTGCAAGACTACATGGGCCGCGAGCTGGAAATCCGTTACGACGCCGATCGCCCCACACGGATCGTCTTCGATCCTGACTGGCAACGCCATTACGCGCAGATCGATCGGCTTTTGCCAGAGACCTTTAACGCCATCGTCTCCTGGGATGATGCCGAAACCCGTCTGGTGGTCCTTGCCCAGGGCGATCGCTACCCGGGCGCCTATTACCTCTATGACACGCGGCGACAACAGCTGGATTTTGTGGTCGCGGTCGCACCCTGGCTGCATCGGGAGCAGCTCGCGCCGATGGAACCGATAACACTCGCCGCCAGGGACGGCTTGACCCTGCACGGCTATTTCACGCCGCCGGTCGGCCATCACGACGGGCCCGCGCCGATGGTCGTGATGCCCCATGGCGGGCCTCATGGCGTCCGCGATACCTGGGGCTTCGATCCGGAAACACAGTTTCTTGCCAACCTCGGCTACGCAGTGCTGCAGATCAACTTCCGTGGTTCATCCGGTTACGGCAGCGCTTTCGAGCAAGCTGGCTACGGCCAGTGGGGTCTGGCCATGCAGGACGATCTGAGCGACGCCGTCGCCTGGGCCGTGGCTACAGGGCGGGCGGATCCGGCCAGGGTCGCCATATTCGGCGCCAGTTATGGCGGCTACGCGGCATTGATGGGTCTGATCAAGACACCAGAGCTGTATCGTTGCGGCATCGCATTTGCCGCCATCACCGATCGCCGGCTGCTCTATCGCAATGACCGCTTGCGTTTCGGCGATGCCGGCGAGGACGGGTTCAAGACCCTGTTTGGCGATCCCGACGCGGACCCGGAACTGTTTGATGCGACTTCACCATTCCGGCAAGTTGACCGGATCCGGGCACCCATACTGCTGGCCCACGGCCAGGTCGATGGCGTGGTGGACATCCGGCATTTCCGGCTGATGCGCCACCGGCTGCGCCGGAACGGCAACGAGTTCGAGAGCTTTGAGCGCCGCTATGAGGGCCATAGCCTGGTTGAGGAAAGCAACCGGGTGGCATTTTTCGAGACCATGCGGGACTTCCTCGCACGCCACATGCCGAACCCGCGAAACCCGCTACCGACGGCGCACTGAGCCGTCGCGGCTTCCGCGAACCGTCATTGCGACACGGCCATATCGGCAAGCGTCATTTGACTCGGCGCAGCCGAGCCCGTAAACCGTACGCCATAACAATCTGAGCGCGGAGAGCGTCCATGACCGAAACCGTCGTCGAACCGGCCGTCACGCCCGGCCCAAAAGCACCCACCTATCCCCGGGGTCTGATGACCCTGTTCTTTACCGAGATGTGGGAACGCTTCAGTTACTACGGCATGCGGGCGCTGCTGGTCCTGTTTATGGTCGATGCGGTCAGCGAGGGTGGATTGGGCTTCTCCGACGAGACCGCGACCGCGGTCTACGGGCTGTATACCGCGGCGGTCTATCTGGTGGCGCTGCCGGGCGGCTGGATCGCCGACCGTCTGCTCGGCGCACAAAAAGCCGTCTGGTTTGGCGGCATCATCATTGCCAGCGGCCACTTCGTGCTGGCCATCCCCTCGACCCAGGCCTTCTTCCTCGGCCTGGTGCTGGTGGTGCTGGGCACCGGTCTGCTCAAGCCGAATATCAGCGCGATCGTCGCTGACCTCTATCCGGAAGGCGGCGCCCGGCGCGACGCCGGATTCACCATCTTCTATATGGGCATCAATGTCGGCGCCGCCATCGGGCCGCTGGTCTGCAGCACCCTGGGCGAAGGTGTCAACTGGCACTACGGGTTTGCCGCTGCGGGTGTCGGCATGGTGCTGGGTCTGATCCAGTTCAAGCTGACCGCGAGCCATCTGGGCGACGCGGGCCTCAAACCCCAGGCCCACGAGAAGGGCCACGAGATCACGCCGGAGGAGAACCGCCAACACTGGATCGCCATGTGGATCGGCGTGGCGGCCATCGTGCTGTTGGTCGGGCTCGGCCTGACCGGTGCCATCACCTTTGATCCGGTCGCCCTGGCCGGCTGGGGCACGGCGGTGATCCTGGGTCTGGCTGGCGTGTACTTCACCTATCTGTTTTGGTTCGCCGGTCTCGACAGCACTGAAAAGGGCAGGGTGTTCGTGATCCTGATCCTGTTCCTGGCCGCCGCCATGTTCTGGTCCGGGTTCGAGCAGGCCGGCTCCTCGCTCAACCTGTTTGCCGAGCGTTACACGGACCGGGTCATCGATGCATTCAACTTCACCGTCCCCGCGGGCTGGTTCCAATCCTTTAATGCGGTGTTCATCATCGTGTTCGCACCGGTGTTTGCCAGCGCCTGGGTTGGGCTGGCACGGCGCCATCTGGAGCCCTCGATCCCGGCCAAGTTCGCGCTCGGCCTGATGATCCTGGGCTCCGGTTTCCTGGTGATGTTTTTCGCCGCCAAGCTGGTGGCCGGCGGCGGCAGCGCGGCACCGACCTGGCTGGTAACGACCTATCTGCTGCACACCTTTGGGGAGTTGTGTCTGAGCCCGGTGGGATTGAGCTCGGTGACCAAGCTGGCGCCAAAACGTTTTGTCGGGCAGATGATGGGTATCTGGTTCCTCGCCGCGTCACTGGGCAACCTGATCGCGGGACTGCTGGCCGGTGAGTTCAAGGCCGACGCGGTGGACCAGATGCCGGGTCTGTATCTGCAGATTGTCCTGACCACGGTCGGCGCCGGTCTGCTGCTGCTGGTG
>JBATKC010000067.1:0-10125 GCA_049669065.1 Gammaproteobacteria bacterium | reverse complement strand
AGATGCTGCTCGGCCAGCAGCTCCGTGGGCGCCATAATCGCGGCCTGCAGGCCCGCTTCGACCGCCCTGACGGCGGCGGCGGCCGCCACCACGGTTTTGCCCGAGCCAACATCACCTTGTACCAGCCGCAACATCGGACGCGGCTCGGCGAGATCGGCGAGGATCTCGTCCAGGACGCGTCGTTGTGCGCCGGTCAGCCGGAACGGCAGCGCGTCGAGGAACCGCGGCAGCAGGCTGCCACCCGATCCCATCGCTGGGGCAAGATGCTCCCGCACACGCTGGCGCAGCAGCCGCAGACTGAGCTGATGGGCAAGCAACTCCTCGAAGGCCAGCCGCTGCTGCGCTGGATGGATGCCCTGATCCAGAAGCGCCAGATCGGCGTCCCGCGGTGGATGATGCACATAGCGCAGCGCATCGGGTAGCGACGGCAGACGCAGATCTGCAAGCACCTCTGCAGGCACCAGATCGGCCGGCGGTTCAGCGTCGATCCGCGCCAGCGCCGCCTCCACCAGGCGATGGATACGTTTCTGCTGCAGGCCCTCCGTGCTCGGATAGACCGGCGTCAGCGTTTCGTCCAGTGGCACCGTCTCACCCGCGGCGAGACGGCGATACTCCGGATGCACCATCTCCATACCAGAGGGCCCCAGGCGCACCTCGCCAAAACAACGCATGCGAGTGCCGCGACGAAGGCCGGCCGCCTGGTTGCGACTGAAATGGAAAAAACGCAACAACACGAAGCCGGTCCCGTCCGCGAGCTGGCATAACAGCATGCGCCGTCTGCGGATCACGACTTCGCTGAGCTCGATCTCGCCTTCCACGGTGACCCGCATTCCCGGACGCAGGGCGCCGATCTCGACCAGGCGAGTGCGATCTTCGTAACGCAGCGGAAGCAGGAACAGCAGATCCCGGATCGAGTGCACCGACAGCCGAGCCAGCTTCTCGGCCAGCGCCGGCCCGACACCACTCAGGGCCGTGACGGGCTCGGGTGCGACCTGGACGGCGTGCGGCTGATCGAGCGGAGTCAAGAGAGGCGGTCAGGGTCTCAGGATCGCGTCGACCTCGACCCTCGCGCCCCTGGGGAGCGCCGCGACCTGGACCGCTGCACGGGCGGGGTAGGGCTCGTCGAAATACGTCGCCATGACTTCGTTTACCGCAGCGAAGTCACCCAGATCGACCAGATAGACGGTCAGTTTGACCGCGTCGTTCAGGCTCGCGCCGGCGGCCTGCGCCACTGCTGAGAGATTGTCGAAGACGGTCTGGATCTCCTTATGGATATCGTCCGTTACCAGCTCCATCGTGACCGGGTCGAGGGGGATCTGTCCGGACAGATAGAAGGTGCCGTCAGCTTCTATGGCCTGGGAGTAGGTACCGATGGCTCCCGGAGCGCTGTCGGTTGCGATGGGGCGTCGTGCCATGACGGTCTCCTCGTGACCCGTATCCGGATCAGGTGCTGGTGCGCTCGACGCGGACCACGTCCGGCATCGAGTTGATACTGCGTAACACACGTTCCAGATGCTTGGTGTCCTTGACCTGTAGCTGGAAGGTCAGGGACGAGATATCGCCGTCGCGCTCGACGACCGAAACATGCTCGATATTGGTACCGGTCGCCGAAATATTTGCGGCGACCGCGGCGAGCACGCCGAGACGGTTCCTAACCTCTGCACGGATCTCGACGATGAAGGTGCGGTCGAGTTCCGCTTCCCACTCGACCGGGATCCATTTGTCCGGTTGTTTACGGAATTCAGCCAGGTTTCCACAGTCCTCGCGATGGACCACCAGGCCGCGTCCGGCACTGAGATAGCCGAAGATCGTGTCGCCCGGAAGCGGGTGACAGCAGCGTCCGTAGCTGACCACCATGCCTTCGGTGCCGGCGATCGTCAGCGGCGTCGCGGTGCCATCGGTGTGATCCGGCGCATCGCCTGGCACCAGACGTCTGGCCACCAGCGTCGCCATCCGCTCGCCCAGCCCGATCTGTTCGAACAGGGCTTCGCGGTTCTCGAGACCGAGCTGCTCCAATGCCGCTGCCAGTGTCTTGCGCGGGATCTTGCGTACGGTCAATGCGTATTCGCGCAACGCATTATCCAGCAGGCGGCGACCCAGATCCGCCGCCTCGCCGCGGCGCAGATTCTTCAGATAGTTGCGGATCGCGGTTCTCGCCTTCGCGGTGACCACGAAGTTTACCCAGGCCGGATTGGGGACGGCGTTCCTGGAGGTGATGATCTGGACCGACTGTCCGTTTTTGAGCTGCGTGCGCAGCGGCACCGGCCGGCGATCGACCCGCGCGGCCACACAACGATTGCCGACCGCGGTGTGCACGGCGAAGGCAAAATCGACGCAGGTCGCGCCGCGGGGCAGGCGCAGGATATCGCCCTTGGGCGTGAACACATAGACCTTGTCCGGGAACAGGTCGATCTTGACGCTCTCGAGGAATTCCTCGGAGCTGCCCCCTTCCTGCATGTCTACCAGCTGCTGCAGCCATTCGCGGGCGCGGGCCTGAGGCGCCGACCCGAGCCGGTCGCCGGATTTGTACAGCCAGTGCGCGGCGATACCTGACTCGGCGATGCGGTCCATGTCCTCGGTACGGATCTGTACCTCGACCGGCACTCCGTTGGGGCCGAACAGTGTGGTGTGCAGGGACTGATAACCATTCACGCGCGGGATCGCGATGTAGTCCTTGAAGCGACCGGGCATCGGCTTGTAGCTTTTGTGCACCAGGCCCAGGGCGCGGTAACAGTTGTCGACGGTGTCGACGATGACGCGGATACCGAAGACGTCAGCGATCTCGCTCAGCGAGCGATGTTTGTCGCGCATCTTCCTGTAGATGCTGTAGAGATGCTTCTCCCGGGCCAGGACCTCACCGCGGATCTGCACCCGCTTCAACGAATCTTCGAAGCGCTTGGTGATCTTGCTCAAAATCTGACGTTGAGCCCGGCCGCGACGCAGGGTCCGTTCGAGCACGCGGTAGCGATAGGGGTACAAGGCGCGGAATCCGAGGTCCTCGAGTTCCAGCTTGATGCTGTTGATGCCGAGGCGGATCGCGATAGGCGCGTAGATGTCGAGCGTCTCGCGCGCGATGCGCCGCCGCTTGTCCGCGCCCATAACCCACAGGGTGCGCATGTTGTGAGTACGGTCGGCCAGTTTGACCAGGATCACGCGGATATCTCCGACCATAGCCAGCAGCATCTTGCGGAAACTCTCTGCCTGAGCCTCGGCACGACTGCGGAACTCGATCTGGTCCAGCTTGCTGACACCGTCGACGAGCTCCGCCACTTCATCGCCGAATCGTTCGGCAAGCTGCTGCTTGTCCACGCCGGTGTCTTCAATCACGTCGTGGAGCAATGAAGCCATCAATGTCTGCGGGTCCAGCCGCAGGTCGGCGAGGATGCCGGCTACCGCGACCGGATGAGAAATGTAGGGTTCCCCGGTCTTACGGCTCTGGCCGCGGTGGGCCTCGTCGGCGAAATGGTAGGCGCTGATCACCATGGCTACCTGCTCTGGCGTCAGGTAGCTCTCGATTTTCTTCAGCAGTTGATCGAGCCCTATGGCCCGCTTCCTGTTCGGCAACCTGGCCAGGATGGAAGCGGCATAGTCCATATGGGGCTATCGGGCTGGGGCCGGGTCAGTCCCCCAAGGATGGGATCGGCCGCGGACTGAGATCGTCCTCGGCGGCCAGCGCGTCTTCCAGCGATGGCTCAACTATTCGATCCGGCTCCTTGAGGATTTCCGGGGTGACGTTGCCTGCGGCGATCTCCCGCAGCGCCATAACCGTGGGTTTGTCGTTCTCCCACTCCAGTTCGGTGGGCGCGCCGTTGGAAAGCTGACGGGCGCGCTTTGAGGCGACCAGCACGAGTTCGAACAGGTTTTCCACGTTCTGCATGCAGTCTTCTACGGTGATACGAGCCATTGTTTCGTTGTCTCTCGATATTGAAGCCCTGTTTCCAGGGCGCAGTCTTCAAATTCTACGGAAAAGCTGGTGTTTACGCCATAAGGCGGGCGATCTGCTCCGCATGGATCACATCATCCGTCCGGCTGTCTTCGCCGCCGCCGTCCAGTATGGCCGCCAGATCCGCCAGCGCCCGGTCGAAATCCTCGTTGATCACAGCGTAATCGAATTCTCGCCAATGGGACATATCGGCGTGAGCGTCGCGCAGACGCCGGCGGATGGTCGCTTCGCTGTCCGTGCTCCGTCCACGCAGCCGACGCTCCAGTTCCGCCGCGGAGGGCGGCAGGATGAAGACGGCCAGGCAATCGGGCATGGCGGCGCGGATCTGGCTGGCTCCCTGCCAGTCGATCTCCAGCAGCACGTCGAAGCCCTCGGCGATCAACGCCTCGACCTGAGCCCTGCTGGTTCCGTACAGATTGTCGAACACCCGGGCATGCTCGAGGAACTCGCCGCGGTCCAGCATGCGCTTGAATTCCGTCTCATCGACAAAGAAATAGTCGCGGCCGTGCCGCTCGCCAGGGCGCGGCCGGCGGGTGGTAAAAGAGGTTGAGAAACGGGTGTTCGGATCGCGTTCCAGCAGAGCCCTGACCAGCGACGTCTTGCCGGCGCCCGAGGGCGCGGAAACCACGACCAGCCGCCCACGGGGTGGTTTGAGAGGGGATTGTCTGTCGCTCGCAGCCGTCATGCCGAGGCTCATTCCACGTTTTGTATCTGTTCCCGCATCTGTTCGATCAGCACTTTGAGCTCGACGCTGATCCGGGTGGTCTCAAGCGACTGGGACTTGGAACCCAGCGTGTTGGCCTCGCGATTGAATTCCTGCATCAGGAAGTCGAGCCGGCGGCCGGCGGCTTCATCCACGCCGAGTATCCTGCGGACTTCGGTCACGTGACTGTCGAGACGGTCCAGCTCCTCATCGACGTCCATCTTCTGCGTCAGCAGGACCAGCTCCTGTTCGAGGCGATCCGAGTCCGGTTCCAGGTCGAGCTTGGCGATCCGCTCCAGCAGCCGTTGCCGCAGCTGCTCGCGGATCTCAGGTAGCAGCGCACGCGCGCTTTTCACCAGGGCTTCTATGCCGTCGCAGCGCTCGTTTAACATAACGCTTATGCGCTCGCCTTCACGGCGCCGTGCCGCATTCAGGTCCACCAGCGCCGTATCCAGCAACTCCATCGCGGCCGCCTGCGCAGGCTCGGTGTCCCTTTGCTGTTCCTCCAGCACGCCCGGCCAGCGCAGGACATCCAGCGGGCTGACCGGCGCGCAGCCGCCGAGATGCTCGGATACGGTAGTCAGCGCCTGCTCCAGCTGTCTGATCACCGGCAGGCGCAGCTGCAGACCGCTGTCGTCCTCCTCGCCCCAGCGCAGGCGGAGTGAACATTCGATCTTGCCACGCTTCAACTGTTTTCCCACCCGGCGCCGGAAATCCGCCTCGAGGGGTCGTAGTTCTTCTGGCAGCCGCCAGCTGATCTCCAGATATCGATGATTGACAGAGCGGATCTCCCACACCAGGGACCCCCACTCCCAGCGCGCCTCGCGACGCGCAAAACCGGTCATGCTGTTTGTCATGGAACTCCCGATCGTGTGCGGCTGGCAGCGTCCGGCTGCGGTGCGCGTCAGCCCGTGTCAGCTTATACTCTGCCCCCGCAGCGGCAAGGCCGCGTAGTCTAGCAAAAGCCAAGGGACCCCGATTGCGTTACCAAACCGCCGAGTTGAGTCTGATCGGGGACAGAGATCAGAACCAGGATCGGGTTCTGGTCGCTGAGAATGAGGCCGGGTGCCTCCTCGCCGTACTCGATGGCATGGGCGGGCATTCCGATGGCGAGCGTGCCGCGGAAGTGGCCATCGAATCGATCAGCGACAGTTTCTGGCGCTCATCCGAATCCATCAAGGATCCTACCGGCTTCCTCGATGAGCTGGTCAGGACCGCTCACGAAGCGGTCGTCTCCCTCGGCAGCGGCTTGTCTGTCGAACACAAGCCCCGAGCCACCTGCGCCATATGCCTGGTGCACCAGGGGCGGGCGTGGTGGGCCCACGTCGGCGATGCCCGCATCTATCTGTTGCGGGGTTCCGCGGTGGTGGAACGGACACGCGACCACAGCCATGTCGAAGTGCTGCTGCAGGAAGGGTTGATCATGCCGGAGGAGGTATCTACCCATCCGATGCGACATTATGTGGAGGCCTGTCTCGGCGGGGAATCGGGCCTGCCCGATCTGTCACTGCCAAATTTTCGCGGGTTGCAGACCGATGACATCCTCCTGGTCTGCTCGGACGGGTTCTGGTCCGGACTCAGCGACGAATACCTCGCATCGTCGTTTGACCCGACGCGACCGATATCGGAATCACTCGGGGAGCTGGCCGAAAAAGCCGTCGCGGCCAATGGCCCGCACAGCGACAATACGACCGCGGCAGCGTTGCGCGTACTTGCCGGCTGAACCCCGTCACCGATATCCCTGACCTGATGAGTGGTGAAAAGCATATGCGACCCAGCGGACGCCAGCCCGACCAATTGCGACCCGTCCGCTTTACGCGCCGCTATACCCGCCACGCAGAGGGCTCAGTACTGGTGGAGTTCGGTCACACGATCGTGCTCTGTACCGCCAGCATCGAGGAACGTGTGCCGCCCTTCCTGCGCGGCAGCGGGCGCGGCTGGGTCACAGCGGAATACGGCATGCTGCCCCGCGCGACGCACACCCGCAGCGGGCGCGAAGCGGTGCGCGGAAAACAGGGCGGGCGCACGCAGGAGATCCAGCGGCTGATCGGTCGATCACTGCGTGCAGTGACCGACCTCAGCGCTCTGGGCGAGATGACCATCACCCTGGATTGCGACGTGTTGCAGGCCGACGGCGGCACACGGACGGCGGCGATCACCGGGGCTTATGTGTCGCTGGTCGACGCGGTGCGGACGATTCGCAAACGCGGTCGTCTGCGTCAGGATCCCGTGTATGGACAGGTCGCCGCGGTGTCTGTCGGTATCTACAAAGGGGAACCGGTGCTCGATCTGGACTATGCAGAGGACTCGGAGGCGGAGACTGACATGAACGTGGTGATGAATGAGGCCGGCGCGTTCGTCGAGCTTCAGGGTACCGCCGAGGGCCACGCGTTCCGTCGCGACGAGCTGGACAAGATGTTGAGTCTGGCTGCGGCCGGCACCCGAGAGCTGGTCGATCTGCAACGCGAGGCCATGTCCGACGCCGTCGAGTCGTGAGCGCGCGCCGCAGGGTTGTTCTGGCTTCTGCCAACAAGGGCAAGCTGGCGGAGATCCAGGCGCTGCTGGAAGGGCGCGGGATCGAGCTGCGGCCGCTTTCGGCATTCGTCTCGTCGGAGGTCGAAGAAACCGGACTCACCTTTGTCGAAAACGCAATCATCAAGGCCCGGGCCGCTTGTGTCGCCAGCGGTTTGCCGGCGATCGCCGATGATTCCGGTCTCGAGGTTGACGCCCTGGGCGGCGAGCCCGGCGTGCACTCGGCTCGATTTGCCGGCATCCACGGTGATGATCAGGCCAACAACAAGCTGCTGATCGAGCGCCTCGCGCAGGTCCCGGGCCCCGGGCGCACCGGCCGATTCCGCTGCGTCATCGTCAGCCTCGCCCATGCGGCCGATCCGGCGCCGGTGATCTGCGAGGGAGTCTGGGAGGGTCGCATCGCGGATCAGCCGAGGGGCGGCGGCGGCTTCGGCTACGATCCGCTGTTCGTGCCGCAAGGCATATCCAGGACATCCGCCGAATTGAGTCCGGCCGAGAAGAATCGTATGAGCCACCGTGCTCAGGCGCTACGCAAACTGATTGACCGGCTGACCATGCCTGTCGCCTGACGCCTCACCCATGCCGCCCGCCCCACTGCCGCTCAGTATCTATGTCCACCTGCCGTGGTGCGTGAAGAAGTGCCCCTATTGCGACTTCAATTCTCATGCCGTGCGCGGCGGTTTGCCGGAGAAGGACTATATGGCCGCGCTGATCGCGGATCTAAACGAGGAGCTGAGGCGAGCCGGCGGCCGGCAGGTCGAGTCAATTTTTTTCGGCGGCGGGACGCCGAGTCTGTTCAGCGCCGAGTCAATAGAACGCATCATCTGCGCGATCAGGGAACGCGGGATTCTGGTGCCGGATGCCGAGATCACGCTCGAGGCGAATCCCGGAGCGGTGGAGCGGGGCCGTTTTGCCGACTATGCCGCCGCAGGGATCAACCGTGTGTCGGTCGGCGTGCAGAGTTTTGATGCGGGCATGCTGACGGCGCTGGGTCGGATTCATTCGCCGGAAGAAACCGAAACAACGCTGGAAGAACTCCGCCACGCCGGCATCACCAACGTAAACCTCGATCTGATGTACGGGCTTCCCGGCCAGGATATCGCCTCCGCGCTTGCGGACGTGGACCGGGCCATCGAGGTCCGGCCCACCCATATCTCTCACTATCAGCTCACGATCGAGCCGAATACGCTGTTCCACGCCCGGCCGCCGGTGCTTCCCGATGAAGATCTGATCGCCGATGCGGAGATCGCATGTGTGGAGCGGCTGGCTGCCGCGGGTTTCGAGCGCTATGAGGTTTCCGCCTATGCGCGTGACGGCAGGGTCTGCCGGCACAACCTCAACTACTGGCGCTTCGGTGACTATCTCGGGATCGGCGCCGGCGCTCACGGAAAATTGACTCAGGGCGATCCTCTGCGCGTGTGGCGCCGCTGGAAGTTGAAACACCCGGAGACGTATATGGCCGCACCGGTCCCGCAAGTGGGTGGCGAGACGCCGATGGATGTGGCGCAACTGGGTTTTGAGTTCATGCTCAATGGGCTCAGATTGATCGCCGGCTTCCACGAGCACGACTACCAGGCGCGCACCGGGAGCGAGGTCGGTGGCTTGAGGTGCGAGCTGAAAACCCTGGAGCAAGAGGGGATGATGGTCACCGACGGATCTGGCGGCTGGCGGGCCTCGGCCCGTGGCTTCAGGTTTCTCAATGATCTGCAGACACGATTCCTGCCGTCTGTTGCCGGCGTTGGCATGCCCGGGCCGGGCGACGGCTGACTACCCGCCGCTGGACTGCGCGGTCCATCACCGTTGCGAGCTGGCGATCATGCGGCGCCAGGGCCTGCGCCCGAACTGGCGGGAACGGGATGGGTTGCTCCGCGCCGGGGCGGTCCAACCACCGGATCTGGAGACCGGGGCGACGAGGAATTTCTGGTGTATGCGGATGCGGCCTGCAGGTCCGTCCGGACCGGATACTGAGCATATCCGAGTCGATCACAGGCGCCAGGTCTGATACCGATGGAGGCTGTTTAGCCGGGGTTTATTCACAGGAGCTTGCCGGGTCCCGGCTGGTCCGGCATCTCAGCCGGTATTTGCACCGGCGACACCCAGTAAGGCATTCACAAGCATATGATTTATATGGTTAATTGTAGATTGATCGCTTTTTGCTCAAAACGTTTGTGACACTATGATGACAGCACCAGACAGAGTCGCTCATGGTTTATTCCACAGGCTTATCCACAAATATTGTGGATAAGCCTGAAACTCCGATGACCATGCTCACTTTCTGAGTGAAAGCTAAAGTAATGCAGGAGGTTTAAGCGGTAACGGACCATCGATCTGATGTTGCTGGCACCCGGCTCGCCCCATGTCAGGGGCTTGTGAGTCCGCGGCGTAGTGGATATCATGCGCGGCTCGTTTTTTAAGGCCCTCTGGCGCGAGCCAGGAGTTCAAAGATGAAAGCCGATATCCATCCCAAGTACGAAGAGATCAGCGTGACCTGCAGCTGTGGTAACACCTTCCAGACCCGTTCCACGATGGGCGAGGACCTGCATATCGAGGTGTGCTCCAAATGCCATCCGTTTTACACGGGTAAGCAGAAGATCCTCGACAGCGGTGGCCGGGTGGACAAGTTCCGCCGCAAGTACGGCAAGGCGGCCAATTAGGCCGGTCCGGCCAGATCCGATCTTTCTCCAGGGCGCCTTGCGGCGCCCTTTTTCGTTTCCGGCCCCTGTCGTTGAATGCAGCGATAATCTGTCAATCAGAAGGGGGCTGCCTTATACTTTTCCAGTCATCGGCCGTGCGCTGAGCGACGTTAGATAACCCTCGCCGGTCTCTTCCGCCCCCGGGCCAGCGCGGCCCATGCAGGCCCCCGAGCGCGCAAGTATCGGGACCATATCGGTCCGGATTACCACGGGCAGGGTGTTTGGTTTTGGCTTTCAGGGAAACACGTATGAGC
>JBATKC010000066.1:0-2478 GCA_049669065.1 Gammaproteobacteria bacterium | reverse complement strand
CGCGAACTCAGCCGCACCCAGGTGATCGAGTCGCTGGAACAAGCGCGGGCAGGCGCGGCGATCGGACTGGCCAACGCGCTGGGCGGGCTGGAGCTGCGGGACACGCTTGAGAGGGAGATAGCGGCTGGCGTGCTGACGGACGGCAGCCAGTGGCGCGTCACCGCGAGCTTTGTCGGGGCGGTGCCGCGGACCCTGGATCCCGGCCTGTGGGATTGGCATTTCCTGCTCCACGCCAGCGCGCGGACACCCACCGGCGCGGAAGTCCGGGAACGTCTGCAGATCAGCCTGTCGGCTCCTCCGCCGGCTGATCTTGGCATCTGTCTCCACTCGGGCTGCCCGGTGCCGCCCCTGTGCGGGCCACCGGATCCGGACTGTCCGCTGGAGCTGCGCGCACGGCCGCAAGCGGTGGCCTGGCACTTGCCGGAGGATCGCGGGTGAAGAGGCGATCGGGCCTATGCAGCAGCGCCCGCGCCGCCTGCGCGGGTTTCAGCCTGCTGGAAATCATGATTGCCGTGGTCATCGCCGGCCTGTTGGCCACGCTTGCCCAGGCGGGCTGGTGGTCCCAGGTATTGCGCGTCCGGCGTATCGATGCCACAGCCAGTTTGCTTCAGGCGGCGGCGGCTCAGGAGAGTTTTCTGGTACGCGAGGGTCGCTATGCCGAGCAGCTGGTTCCGGACCCGCCCGACGGCCTGGGCTTCCCCGGGACCCGCCACGGCTGGTACCGGCTGGAGATCGAGCGGGCCGATGACCACGGATTCCTGATCGTTGCGATACCGGCAGTCGGTTCGGTGCAGAACAACGACGAACCTTGCCAGCAATTTTCGGTCGACCACCTCGGCCGGCGCGCATCCTCACCGGCGCCACCCGAAGTCTGCTGGCGTTGATCAGGCCCGACGCAGCTCGCGCGGCAGCGAGAACACGACTTTTTCCGGCCTGCCGGTCACTTCTTCGGCCGCTGTGCCACCCCATTCACGCAAGCGATCGACAACCTGTTTGACCAGGATCTCCGGCGCTGACGCACCGGCAGTGACGCCGACCGCGTGCTTGCCCTCGAACCACTCACGACGCAGATCCTCGGGACCATCGATCAGATAACCGCGGATGCCGGCCTTCTCCGCGATTTCGCGCAGGCGATTGGAGTTGGAGCTCTCCGGCGAACCCACCACCAGCATCACGTCACAGCGTTTGACCATGGACTTGACCGCATCCTGGCGGTTTTGTGTCGCATAGCAGATATCCTCCTTGCGCGGGCCGAGCAGTGCCGGGAATCGCTCCCGAAGGGCATCGATGACCCGCGCGGTGTCATCCACCGACAGCGTGGTCTGAGTCACGAAAGCCAATCGCTGCGGATCGCGCACCGGGAGATCTGCGACATCTTCGGGTGTCTCGACCAGATAGATCGCACCGCCATGGCCGGCATCGTACTGGCCCATTGTGCCCTCCACTTCGGGATGTCCCGCGTGGCCGATCAGCACCACCTCCCTGCCGTCCTGCGCGTAGCGTGATACTTCCATATGGACCTTGGTGACCAGCGGACAAGTAGCGTCGAATACATTCAGCTCGCGCGCCGCTGCCTCATCCTGTACTGCCTTGGGTACGCCGTGGGCGCTGAAAATGACGGTGGTGCCGTCCGGGACCTGATCCAGCTCATCGACAAATACGGCGCCCAGATTGCGCAGGCGATCGACCACATAGCGGTTGTGCACGACTTCATGACGCACATAAATGGGCGCGCCGAACAGTTCCAATGCGCGCTCGACAATCTCGATGGCGCGATCGACGCCGGCACAGAAGCCGCGCGGGTTGGCGAGCACGATCTCCATGGTTTCAGTGACCTCTCATGATCCGCCGTCGTCGCGCTCGACCGGCTCGCGGCGTTTGATAATGGTGCCCGCACGCCCGCTCTCGATACGGCCGTCACCGGCCACCACACTCTCGATCAACAGCACGATAGCACCCACCGTGATCGCCGAATCAGCCACATTGAAGGCGGGGAAATACCAGCCCTGGTAGTGCACGCTGATGAAATCCACGACATAGCCAAGCCGGACGCGGTCGATCACATTGCCGACGGCGCCGCCGACAACCAGCGCCAGCGCCGAACACAACCAGCTCTTGCCGCGTGCCGGCAGTCGGCCCAGCCAGATCACCACCAGGCCGCTGACGACGATAGCGAGGACGATAAAGAACCAGCGCTGCCAGCCGCCAGCGTCGCTGAGAAAGCTGAAGGCGGCCCCGGTGTTGCGCAGATGCGTGATGTCCAGCAGGTTCATCACCGGGATCCGCTGGTAGAGCTCAATCGACGTATACACCATCCACTTGCTGACCTGGTCACCGACGACAACGAATATCGACAGCCACAACCAGACCATGCCGGAACGCCGCGGGTCTCGATGGGCAGACGTCTGGTTCACGCGTAGTGCCTCCGCTCGCCATCGCCGGAGACATTGAGCACACATCGCCCGCACAGCTCCGGAT
>JBATKC010000065.1:0-11432 GCA_049669065.1 Gammaproteobacteria bacterium | reverse complement strand
GCCATGGAAGCGGGCGCGGCCGGCACAGCCGAGATCGAGGTCTGCTCATCCGACAGCGATCGGCCAGACGCTGCCCGAACATAAAAAAAGCCCCGCCGGAGCGGGGCTTTTTTCCCGGTTTCTTGTGCCCGGTATCAGCGGCGCCGGCGGGCCACACCCGCGCCAATGAGTCCAAGTGCAAGCAGCGCCAGCGAACCCGGCTCCGGCACCTCGGCATAACCTTCGATCACGTCGTTACCGCAGGTCATGTCCCAGTGCAACGCGATGCCGTTGGCCAACGAAAGATCGCTGCCGCTCAGATCGATCATAAAGCTGAGGTGATCGTCCTCGACCGACCAGGTGCCGGAACTGAGCTGGCTGCGGAAATTCTCGGCTGCGTCGGACAGATCGACCGCAACTTCCTGACCGTTGCGATAAGTCGCACCGCTCATAAAGTCATCCGAGAGCAGCGCGCTGTCGTCATTGGAACCAGTCAGGGCAAAGAGTGTTCCATTGCCACCATTGGCGTCCCAGCGGTCATCCAGCGAGAAGCCGTACTCCCACACGGTGCCGCTGACATTGTCGTCACCGAGATAAGGCGCATCGCCGGACGGATTCCAGGCCGAAGCCAGGAACAGATCACCGTAACCGATGCCGCGGCCGTTCTCGGTGTAAGCCGCGAACAAGCCGTCATCCGCACGCCCGGCAAAATTGGTATAGATATTGACGGTCAGGATATGGCCCGCCTGGCTCAGTTCGGCGCGGAAGATGTCGAACTTGGCGGTACTGCCGATGACGTCACCATAACCGTGATCATCGCCACCGTAGTAGTCGTCTTCGATCACGACCGGATCGGCATTCGCGACCGCCGACAGGCCGAGCAACAGTGCGGCGGCGATCGACAAAGCGGTATTGAATTTGAAGGTCATAAAGTTGTTCCTGTTGCACAGATTGATGGTTCTGCCCTAAACAGAAGCACTTATCGTGCCAACTCTTTTAGTCGATATTTTTCAGTTACTTAGAAAGATGATCAGACGCCAGTGTAAACGCCGCCGACGATCCGGCGGGGTCTGGCGGGACCACTACCGATGGCGCGGCGAAAAAGCGTGACGGCCGTCACATTTTTTCCCGTCCCGATAACCCACGGGGCATCCAACAGACGCCGGAAGGAAAGAAACTGTAAAGCAAGTCGACGTTTCGCCGGACAAACGTGACGCGGGTCACATTGTTGCGTCGGCGCGCGACGCCGTTATGACAAAGCTGCATGCTTATGTCATCTGGAAGAGCCTGTCATGCCCTCGGCTGTCGATCGGGCTCCCTACAACGGCCACACCGCCAGAATGGTCGGTGTCGCCACCAGCACAATCAAGATCTCCAGCGGCAGACCCATACGCCAATAGTCACCAAAACGGTAACCGCCCGGCCCGAGGATCAGCGTGTTGTTCTTGTGCCCGATGGGCGTCAGGAATGCACACGACGCGGCCACGGCGACGCCCATCAAGAAGGGATCCGGACTGACCTGCAGCCGCTCCGAGATTTCCAGCGCGATAGGCGCCGCGATGACCGCGGTCGCCGTGTTGTTCATCACGTCGGACAACGTCATGGTGACGGCGATCAGCAACACCAGCACCACTACCGGCGAGACGTCACCGGTCAGGTGCAATATCGATTCCGCGATCAACACAGTGCCGCCGCTGTTCTCCAGCGCGATACCGAGCGGGATCATCGAGCCCAGCAACACGATGACCGGCCAGGCCACCGACTCATAGACCTGGCGGAGTGGCACGATGTTGAGGAACACCATCGACACCACGGTCGCCGCCAGCGCGATCGGCAGATCCACGACGCCGAAACTCGCGAGGCCGATGGCGGCGCCGAAGATACCGACCGCCAGCGGAGCCTGATGGCGCTGGGTCACCTGCAGGCCCCGCTCCGCCAGCGAAAGACAGCCGAGCCACCCGGCGATATCCGTCAACCGTTCGCTGGGCCCCACCAAAAGCAGCACATCGCCTGCCTGGATCTCCAGCCTGCGCACCCGTTCGCTAAAACGCTTGCCCTGGCGGGACACACCGACCAGCAGCACGCCCTGGCGGCCCAACAGCTTGAGTGACATGGCGGACCGCCCTTCGATGCGCGCCTCGGACGGGACCACCACCTCGAGCATGGTCAGGTCTTCCTCGGCGGCGCTGTCGTCCCCTGAGCTTTTTGGCTGATAGCTCAGACCCAGCGTGCCGACGACCTCATCGATGGACGACGGACTGGCCTGCAGGACCAGGACATCCCCGGCCCGGACCTCTGCCCGGCGCGCCATCCCGGGCAGCCGCTTGCCTCGCCGCACCAGCCCGATGACGACGGCGTCGTGTTCCTCCACGTCCTCATCCAGATCACGGACCTGTCGTCCGACGGTGCTGGAACCTTCCGGCACCTGCACCTCGGCCACATAGGACCCGAGCGCTGCCAGCTCGCGGCCGCTGTCCTTGCGGCTGGCGGCATCCGGGATCAGCCGCCACCCGACCGTGGCGATAAAGACCAGACCCGCCAGCGTGCAGGCCAGCCCGACCGGCGCGAAATCAAACATGCTGTAGGACTCACCCAGCGCCTGCTCGCGGAACGCTGCAATGACGATGTTGGGCGGCGTGCCGATCAGGGTGATCATGCCGCCGAGGATGGTGGCGAAGGACAGCGCCATCAGCGTCAGTGACGGGCTGCGTTTCGCCCGGGCGGCGGCCTTGAGGTCCACCGGCATCAACAGGGTCAGGGCGGCGACGTTGTTCATCACCGCGGACAGCGCGGCGGAGAAGCCGGCCATGATCGCGATATGCGTGGACAGTTTGCGGGAGCTGTCCACGATATGGCGTGCAACCATATCGACGGCGCCGGAATTGGACAGCCCGCGGCTGGCGATCAGCACCAGCGCGATGATGACCGTGGCCGGATGGCCAAAACCCGTGAAGGCTCCCGATACTGGGACTACACCTGTGATCACCGCAATCACCAGCGCGGAGAAAGCCACCAGATCGTAGCGCCACCGTCCCCAGATCAACATGACGAAGACGAGAAAGAGCAGCGCGAACAGCGTGATCAGTTTGATATCCAAATGCCTTCCGCCCGCGGTCCGACCTCAGAATCGGCTCAGGGCATAGTCCTCCATGTCGATGGCGCCCGCTTTGCCGAGCACCCGATCCGCGACCAGATGTCCACAGCCGGTCGCCATGGTCCAACCCAGGGGGCCCTGGCCGGTATTCAGGAACAAACCGGCAACCGGGCTGGGACCGAGGATCGGCACGCCGTCCGAGGAGACCGGCCGAAAACCGCACCAGGGGATGACGGAGGACGGATCCAGCCGGCTCGCGTAGGCCGGATAGATCTCTTGCAGCAGATCCAGCAGGTTCTGCACGCGCCGGGGCCTCAGACGGTCGTCGTAGCCGGCGAACTCGGCGGTGCCGGCCACGCGTATGCGATCACCAAGCGGCGTCACCGCCGTATGCAGATGATCATCCGAGACCGGGATTCGCGGGCCGTCCAACCAGTCACCGCAGGGAGCGGTGATCGAGTAGCCCTTTACCGGGCGGACCGGCACGCGCACGCCGACGCGGCTGGCCAGCAATGGAGTAAAACTGCCCGCCGCCAGCACCACGGCGTCGGTCTCAAGCCTCTCGTCGCGATCCGCAATCCCCCCTCGCACCGCGCGAACAGCGCCGTGCCGGGTTTCAATGGCGTCGACGTCGAAACCAAATCGGAACTGCACCCCCGCGTCCTTCGCGCATGTTGCCAGAGCTGTTGTAAACAGGTGCGCGTCACCGCTCTCGTCGTCGACATAGTGGATACCGCCGACGATCTTCTCGGCCACCGGTTTTAGCGCAGGCTCGGTGGATACCACGCCATCACGATCGAGCAGACGATGGGCCACGCCGTGTTCCGCCAGGCTGGCGGCAAGCTCCGCCGCCCTGTCCAGCGACGCCTGGTCCCTGCATGCCCGCAGAGTGCCGCGTGCAGCGCCATCGTAGTCGAGACCCAGCTGGTCGCGCAAACGGCGGAGTTCCGACATCGAGTACAGCGCCAGGCGTACATTCTTTATCGTATTGCGGTGGAACAGATGCGGACGGGACTGGCGCAGAAAATGGAGGCCCCAACCGGCGAGACCGGGCAGCGCGCGCGGGCGCAACAGCATCGGCGCGTCTTCCCGGCCGATCCAGCGCAGCAGATGCCAGAACGTACCCGGAGCGTTCCAGGGGTCGGCCATGCTCGGCGTCAGCATGCCGGCGTTGGCAAAACTGGTTTCCATCGCCGCAGCGGGAGCGCGATCCAGCACGGTGACGCTGGCGCCACCCTGAGCCAGGTACCAGGCCGTGCTGGTGCCGGCCAGACCGGCGCCGATGACGATCACGCGCACGGGTTCAGGAACCTGTGCCGGCGGCTGAGAGGCGGATACTCACTGCCGCCTATTATGCGCGATCGACCCTCGCCACGGGGCTTCGCCGGATTCTTCTCAGCCGAGCATGCCGACCGCGGCCCGGCCACTCGTCGATACGGCCAGCGCCCGCTCGAGACCGCGGCTGAGATCCGAAATCAGATCCTCGGGATGCTCGATACCGATCGACAGACGCACCAGATTCTCGGTGATGCCGGCGCGCGCCCGTGCTTCCGGCTCCATCGCGGAGTGGGTCATCGTGGCGGGATGAGCGATCAGGCTCTCGACACCGCCCAGCGACTCAGCCAGGAAGAAATGCTCGAGACCATCCAGCAGCGCCACGACCTCGGCCTCTCCGCCGGCCAGCTCGAAGCTGATCATGGCGCCAAAACCAAGCTGCTGGCGCGCGGCGATGGCATGACCCGGGTGATCGGCGAGACCCGGATAATAGACCTGGGTGACGGCCGGATGGTCGCACAGCAGATCGACCACCGCGCGCGCATTCTCTTCATGGGCGCGCAGACGCGCGTGCAGCGTGCGCACGCCGCGCAGGGTCAGAAAGCTGTCAAAGGGCGCGCCGGTCAGACCGAGACAATTGCCCCACCACGCGACCTCTTCCTGCAGCGCGTCGCTGGCGGCCACGACGACACCACCGACCACGTCGCTGTGGCCGTTTAGATACTTGGTGGTGGAATGGACCACAAGATCGGCGCCGAACTCGATCGGCCGCTGCCAGCCGGGTGACAGGAAGGTGTTGTCGGCGACCAGGATCGAACCATGCTCGCGGCAGCGGCGCGCCACGTCGGCAAGATCGGTGATGCGCAACAAGGGGTTGCTCGGCGTCTCGGTGAGAACCAGCCTTGGTGCGCCGGCGAAGGCCCGGTCCAGTTCCCGCGGATCAGTCTGATCGACGAACTGCACACGGAATTGCCCGCGTTTGGAGAGCGCGGTGAGCAGCCGGTGGGTGCCGCCGTAACAATCATGCGGCGCGATCATCAGCTCGTCTTTCTGCAGCAGGTGGCAGATCAGCGTGAGCGCGGCCATACCGGAACTGGTGACGGTCGCGCCGACACCGCCCTCGAGACCGGCGAGCGCCGCGCCCAGCGCATCCCGGGTCGGATTGCCGGAGCGTGTGTAATCGTAGAGTCCCTTGCGATCGAAGCCCTCGAACTCGTAGGTCGAGGTCAGATACAGGGGTGGCACCACCGCGCCGAACTGACCGTCCCCACCGAGCCCGGTGCGGACCGCGCGCGTACTGTTACGGATGGTGTCGCTCATGGCTGCTGGCCCTCCAGGGCCTCGTTGAACAAAGGGATGAGGACCTCGGCCTCCTTGAGGAAGGCGTCGTGTCCGAACAGGGAATCGATCTCGATCAGACGACGGGTCCCGCCCAGGCGCGCCGCCAGCCGGCGTATCTGCTCAACCGGTACCAGCTGGTCCTGGCGGACCGCGATCAGGGTCGTGGGCAACCGCACATCCGCCGGGTCGGTGTGTTGCAGATCGATGGATTCGGACAGGCACAGGAATGACTCCGGCGACACACGGGCGGCAAAGTCTGCGCCGCGTGCGTCCAGATAATCCTGCACCGGGAATCGGAAGCCTTCGGTTGTCGCCGTCGGAAGGCTGGAGAACCGCTCGGCGAACTCCGCCGGCGAGCGATAGGTAGTCATGGCCAGACCCCGGGCCAGAGCCAGCCCTTCTCTCGCGTTGCCCTGACGCAGACCCAGACGCACGATGCGCCGCTGAATACTCCGCCAGGCGGTAGCCAGCGGATGCGCCTCCTCCGCCGCACTGATGACCAGCAGACGGGCCAGACGGTCGCCGTATTCCGCTGCCAGCGCCAGCGCCACCATACCGCCGTAGGACGCGCCGACCACCGCGTGCAGACGCTCGATGCCGAGATGATCGAGCAGGCGGATCAACAACGCAGCCTGATCGCGTGTGCTCACGCTGGGGAAGTGCAGATTTTGCCGCGGGTCGGGACGCGGGCCGGTCGTGCCGTCACTGCCACCCAGATAGTCAAAGCTGAGCACGCGAAAGCGCTCGGTATCCACACCCAGTCCCGGTCCGACCAGCGCTGGCCACCAGCCCTGCCCGGCACCCGCGATCGTGTTGACGCGACGATGGGCGGAGATACCGCCGAGGACGGCTATCACCGGCGCACAAGCAGGACCGGTCATTCGCCAGGCGATGTCCACGGCCGGCAGCCGGCCACCCAGGGACAGATCGAGTCCGCCGGGCAGATGCAATACATCGTCGGTGAATTCCGGCGGCTCGCTGCATACAGCGTTGACTGTGGCAGCGGCGCCTCGAGCGGTAGTCATTGATCCGGTCCTCCTGCATGCCCCCTGGGGGCGTGATTTCCTCAGCGGGAAATTCTGCAGAACAACCGGGGATGAAGCGTCGCGTCCTTCCGCCTGGTACCCAGGGGCTACGCGACCGCTCATCTGTCGGTGCGGGGTCTTGCGACCTGCCGCTCTCCGCAGGAATTGGCACCATGCCGGAGGGGTTAGCTCCGCTGGTTGCCCCGGCATCAAAGGGCCTGTCCCTCCGCCGGTCTCGATGAGTGTGGTTAAATGAAACACGCGGCGGCGCTCTGGTCAAGCACCGATCGCAGATTTCTTCAATCGCGCCTTGCGCGGCGCTCCTCTCCTCTGTTCTTCATCATCACGTTCGATGGTCCTACGTTTTGGTCTGGGCCGGCCGTCGTCCTAGGCGATAGCCCGGTCTCCGAACGCGCCACGCAGCATTTGAAGCACGCCTGCAGTGGCCTCGGCGGTAGCGACGGCGCGCGCGTCGCCCGCTGCCAGGTCTGGCGTCAGCAAGCCCGCATCGATAGCGCCGGATACCGCGCCCTCGACCGCGCGCGCCTCGGTTTCCAGCCCCAGCGAATGACGCAGTAACAGCGCGACGCTGAGTATCGTGCCATAGGGGTTGGCGATACCCTTGCCGGCGATGTCCGGTGCCGAGCCGTGGATCGGCTCATACAGGCCTGGCCCATCGCGCGACAACGATGCCGACGGCAGCATCCCCAGTGAACCGGTGATCACCGACGCCTCGTCGGTGAGGATGTCGCCGAACATGTTCTCGGTGACGACCACATCGAATCGACGCGGCGCCTGGATCAGATACATGGCCGCGGCATCCACCAGCATGTGTTCGAGATGTACGGACGGGTACTCTTCGCTCACGATGCGGCTGGTGATCTCACGCCATAATCGCGACGTTTCCAACACGTTAGCCTTATCCACCGACACCAGCCGCCGTTTGCGCGCCAGCGCCAGCTCGCAGGCCAGCCGCACCACGCGCTCGATCTCCGTAACCGAGTAGCTGCAGACGTCGCTGGCGCCCTTGCTGTCGCGACGCTTGGCGCCGAAGTAGATGCCCCCGGTCAGCTCACGCACAAAGCAGATGTCTACGTCTTCGAGCAACTCACTGCGCAGCGGCGATGCCGCTGACAAGCGTGGATCCGGAACGATCGGCCGCAGGTTCGCGAACACGCCCATCGCGTGACGTAACCGCAGCAGGCCCTGTTCCGGGCGCACGGTCGCCTGTGGATCGGACCATTTTGGGCCACCGACCGCGCCCAACAACACCGCATCGGCCTCACAGCATAAAGCCTCGGTAGAGGGCGGCAGCGGACTGCCGCAGGCGTCGATCGCCACGCCACCGATTGCGGCCTCGCGCAGTTCAAAGCTATGGCCATAGTGCTCGCCTACCGCGGCCAGCACCTCGGCACCGGCCCGACACACCTCCGGGCCGATACCGTCGCCGGGCAACAATGCGATCAGCGCCTTCATGTCCGGCCGGCCTCGTAACACTCGATATCCGGCAGCCGCGATAGCAGATGGCCCAGCGGATCGACGCCGTTGAGCAGACAATAGCGGGCGAATGATTCGATCTCGAAAGTGGTGTCCACCGCGTCACCGGCACGCAAGCGGCAGGATTCCAGATCGATGCTGATCGGCGCCCCCGGATGCGCGATCAGCCAATCGTGGACATCATCAGTAACTTCCAGCGCGAGCAGGCCATTACGCAGCGCGTTGCTGCGAAAAATATCCGCGATCTCGGTGCTGATCACCGCATGGAACCCGTAATCCAGCAGCGCCCATGGCGCGTGCTCGCGGGACGAGCCACAACCAAAGTTGCGGCCGGCCACCAGCACATCGCAGCCTTCAGCAGCGGGCTGGTTGAGAATGAAATCGGCGCGCGGCCCGCCATCCTCACGGAAACGCCAGTCATGGAACAGACAGCGGCCGAGGCCTGCGCGCTCGGTCGTGGTCAGGAACCGCGCCGGGATGATCTGATCGGTGTCGATGTTCTCCACCGGCAGCACCACGGTGCGTGAGCGGATGGTCTCGCGTCCGCCGCTCATGCGATCCGCCTCGTCTGTTCCAGCAATGGTCTCGGGTCGGCGACGGCGCCGGCGATAGCGGAGGCGGCCGCGGTCAGCGGGCTCGCCAGCAGGGTCCGCGCACCGGGACCCTGACGGCCCTCGAAATTGCGGTTGCTGGTGCTGACGACATACTGCCCCGGCGCCGCCCGATCGCCGTTCATCGCGATACATAACGAACAGCCGGATTCGTGCCATTCGGCGCCGGCTTCGAGAAATATCCGATCCAGACCCTCGGCCTCGGCCTGTGCCTTGACCTGCTGCGATCCCGGCACGATCACCACACGTATGCCGGGAGCCACCTTACGCCCCTGGAATACCGATGCCGCCTGGCGCAGATCAGTCAATCGTGCATTGGTACAACTGCCGATAAACACCATGTCGACCGGCTGCCCGCCGATCGCCTGCCCGGCATCCAGATCCATGTAGCGCAGCGCCTCGCGCTGTCTCGCCCCACCCTCGGCGGGGATGCTCCCGCCAATCGCGACCACCATGCCCGGGTCCGTGCCCCAGGTGACCTGGGGCTCCAGCGTGCCGGCGTCGATATCGACCTCGCGATCAAAGTCTGCACCGGGGTCGCTGCACAAGGTACGCCAGTCTCGTACCGCCCGGTCCCATGCGTCGCCTTGGGGTGACATCGGCCGTCCGTCGAGATACTCGAAGGTGGTGTCGTCTGGCGCCACCATGCCGGCGCGGGCGCCGGCTTCGATCGACATGTTGCACAGGGTCATGCGCTCATCCATGGACAGGGCGCGGATCGCGGCGCCGCGATACTCGATCACGTAGCCGGTGCCACCGCCGACGCCGAGACGTCCGATCACCGCCAGCGCGAGATCCTTCGCGGTGACGCCCGCTGTCAGCCTGCCACTCACATTTACCGCCAGCGCGCGCGGCCGTCGTTGCAGCAGGCATTGTGTCGCCAGTACATGACCGACCTCGGTGGTACCGATACCGAAGGCGAGCGCACCGAACGCACCATGGGTGGTGGTGTGGCTGTCGCCGCAGACGATGGTCATGCCCGGCTGGCTCGCGCCCTGCTCCGGCCCGATGACATGTACGATACCGCGCCGCCGGCTGCCGATACCGAGCAGAGGGATATCGAAGCGAGCGCAGTTCTCGCCCAGGGTGTCGACCTGTATGCGGGCCTCGCCGTCCATCATCGGTCGACCGCCGCGCCAGCGAGCCGGCGACGTCGGTATCGAATGGTCCACCGTGGCCAGGGTGCGGTCGGGCCGGCGCACCGGGAGACCCCGTTGACGCAGCACCGAGAAAGCCTGGGGCGACGTCACCTCGTGCACCAGATGCAGGTCGACATAGAGCACAGCCGGCGTGTCCCGGGTCTCCGGCACGACCAGGTGTCGCCGCCAGATCTTGTCCAGCAGCGTGCTCGGGCCGATGTCTCGGGGCTGACTCATGATCTTCGCCCTAGACGACCAGCGAGGGCCGCATCCGGTCCTCGACCGGTTCCAGCCAGCCTCGGGTGTCCGGCGTCTTGCCAGAGAACAGACCAAAGAACTGCTCCTGCAAGCGCTCGGTGACCGGGCCGCGGCTGCCCGAGCCGATATCGATGCGGTCGATCGATCGCACCGGCGTGATCTCGGCCGCGGTGCCGGTAAAGAACACTTCGTCGGCGAAATACAGCATCTCCCGGGGGATCGGCTGCTCGGCCACCTGATAGCCAAGATCCGCGGCCAGATGCATCACCGTATCGCGGGTGATACCGGCGAGGATCGAGCACGCGGTCGGCGGCGTCAGCAGACGGCCGTCCTTGACCAGGAACAGGTTTTCGCCGGCGCCCTCACCCACCATGCCATCGGTGGTCAGACCGATGCCCTCGGCGAAGCCGAGCCGCTTGGCTTCCATGCTGATCAGCTGGCTGGACAGATAACCGCCGCCCGCCTTGGCGCCGGACGGGATCGTGTTCGGCGCCACCCGCTGCCACGACGAAACGCACACATCGACCCCATTCCTGAGGCCTTCGGCACCCAGATAAGCGCCCCACTCGATCGCCGCCACCGCCACTTCGATCGGCGAATCCACAGGCGCGGTCAGGCCCAGCCCGGCCATGCCGCGAAACGCGATCGGACGCAGATAAGCGCCATCATGCAGGCCATTGTCCAGCACCACCTGTCGGCAGGCCAGATCCAGTTCGTACTGGCTGAAGGGGATGTCCATCCGATACAGCTTGGCCGAGTTGTACATACGGGTCAGATGGTCACCGAGACGGAACGCCATCGGACCTTCTGGCGTGCCGTATACCCGTGCGCCCTCGAATACCGAAGACCCGTAATGCAGGGCATGGGACAGCACGTGCACCGTGGCCTGCTCCCAGGGCACCAGCTTGCCGTTGTGCCAGATCTTCTTACTTGCCTTGGTACTCATTGACGCTCCTTACCTCTTGCTACGGCCGCTGGCCTGAATTCAGCCGGAGCCGGCGGCCGCCACGGCCGTCGCCTCCGCGGGTGGCGGTGCCGTGACTGGCAGCCGCGCACAAATACGATTGACCGCCTGCAAAAATGCCTCGGCGCTGGCTTCGATGATGTCGGTGTCGATACCCTTGCCCTGGTAGCTGCGGCCCTCGTGCTCGACCGTCACCACCGCCTCGCCCTGGGCGTCCTCGCCGGTGGTGATATTGCGGATATCGAAGAA
>JBATKC010000064.1:0-2272 GCA_049669065.1 Gammaproteobacteria bacterium | reverse complement strand
CCGGAGGAGGACCGGCGACACGAAAGCGCGCTGCTGGCTGATCCCAAGGAAGCGGCCGAGCATGTGATGCTGGTCGATCTTGCGCGCAACGATCTTGGCCGGGTCGGCGTACCTGGCAGCATCCGCGTCGAGCCCAGCCGCGCGGTGGAGCGTTACAGCCACGTAATGCACCTGGTCAGCGGTGTGATCGGCGAGCTGGAGCAAGGGCATGACGCGATGGATCTGTTCGCGGCCGCCTTCCCGGCCGGCACCCTGGTCGGTGCGCCGAAGGTCAGGGCGATGGAGTTGATCGAGGAATACGAGCCGACGCGCCGCGGCTTTTACGCCGGCACGATCGGTTACTTCGATCTCGACGGCGGTATGGACCAGGCTATCGCTATCCGTACGCTGGTGTTTGGGCACGGGCGCTACAGTTTTCAGGCTGGTGCCGGTATCGTCGCGGACAGCACGCCGGAGAATGAGTACGCCGAGGTGCTGGCGAAAAGCGCCATCCTGCGCCAGGCGCTGGAGATGGCGAGGGACGGCCTGTGAACCCGCGCATCCTGCTGATCGACAACTACGATTCCTTCACCTTCAACCTGGTGCAGGGGTTCCGCATGCTGGGCGCGGAGGTGCGGGTGTTTCGCAACGACAAGATCACCGTCGATCAGGCCCTGGCAGAGGACGTGACGCATGTGGTGATCTCGCCCGGGCCGGGAGATCCTGATGATGCCGGGGTCTCCATGGAGGTGATCCGGGCATTCGCCGGCCGCGTACCGGTGCTCGGAGTCTGTCTCGGGCACCAGTCATTGGTGGCTGCCTTCGGCGGCACCATCGTCCGCGCCGGGACATTGATGCATGGCAAGACCTCGGAGGTCATCCACGACGGCAAGGGTCTGTTTGCCGGCCTGCCTCAGCCCTTTGCAGCCGGACGCTATCATTCTCTCGCCGCGCGCCGCGAAGATCTGCCGACCAACTTCATCGTCACCGCACACACCGCTGACGGCGAGATCATGGGCGTCCGCGACGAGCGTCTGGCCCTGGAAGGCGTGCAATTCCATCCGGAGAGCGTGCTGACGCCCGCAGGCCAGGCGCTGCTGGGCAATTTCCTCGCCATGAGCGTGGCCGGGGTGGCGGAGGTGAGCGATGAACGCCGCGCCTAGGGAGCTGCTGGAGAAGCTGCTGGACGGACGCGACCTGGAACAGCAGGAGGCGTCTGCATTGCTCGCTGTGCTCACCGATGGCGAGTGTCCGCCGGCGATGGCGGGCGCGTTGCTGGTTGCGCTGCGCGCAAAGGGCGAAACGCCACAGGAGATCCTCGGTCTGGCCGAGGCGATGCGGAGTCTTGCCAGACGGCCGCGGCTGGACGCCACCGAGGGCCTGACCGACATCGTCGGGACGGGCGGCGACGGCTCCGGCAGTCTCAATATCTCCACCGGTACCGCGCTGCTCGCGGCTGCCTGTGGTGTACCCGTGGTCAAACACGGAAATCGATCGATCTCCAGTCGCAGCGGCAGCGCCGATGCGCTGGAATCCCTCGGGCTGCATCTGCCCCTGGATGAGGACGCCGCCGCGGCCTGCCTGGCGCGGACCGGGTTCACCTTCCTGTTCGCGCCCTACTATCATCCAGCGATGAAACACCTGGCGCCGGTTCGCGGAGCGCTGGGCGTGCGCACCGTCTTCAATATCCTCGGCCCGCTGACCAACCCTGCAGCGCCGCCGTTCAACCTCATCGGTGCCTACAGCCCGGAGATGGCAGCGTTGATGGCCGAGGCGCTTTCCGGCTCCGGCGTCGAGCGCGCCTTCGTGATCCACGGCGAGCCCGGCTGGGACGAGGCGACGCCGGTCGGGCCGTTCCTGTTGTTCGATGTGCGCGCCGGCATGGTCGAGCGCACCGTGCGCGATCCGACAGAATGGGGTCTCGCCCGCTGCAGTCCGGAAGATCTGCAGGGTGGCGATGCGGCTCACAATGCGGAACGACTGCGCGCCGTGCTATGCGGAGAGGAACACGGTCCGCATCGTGATGCTCTGCTGCTCGGCGCGGCACTGGTGCTGGAATTGACGGGCCGTTGCCAGACCCCGGTCGAGGGGATAGCCACCGCGGCGGCTGCGCTGGATACCGGTCGCGGCGCCGCGCTGCTGCAAGCTATTGCGGACACCGGTCGGGAGCTGGCAGCCCGATGAGCGCCGGCGAGGACTTCTTGCACGGGATGGCCATCGCCTCAGCGCAGCGCGCCCAAGCGCTGCTCGAGCAATCCGGTGGCGACGAAGCGCTGCGGGCCCGTGCCCTGGA
>JBATKC010000063.1:0-7020 GCA_049669065.1 Gammaproteobacteria bacterium | reverse complement strand
ACTCCGAGTACGGCCGCTGGAGTGGCCGGTCGCCCTGCCAGTCGTAATCCCCGGGACCGACCAGCACGCTCTTTATGGCCTTCCCCAGGTTGGCACCGGGACGGGCCGCGGCAGCCCGCTCATAACCCGCGCCGGTCGCGACGCCGCGTCCGTAGGGATCCAGCAGGAGTTTGTCGCCATCGAAGCGGAGCCGTCGCGACGGATCCCAGGGCCCCGCGACCCGGTAGCCGTAGAGCTGGCCTGACTCCAGCCCGGGGACACAGACATGCCAGTAGTGGTAAGTCCGGTTGACCAGCGGGTCGAGCGTGATGATCCGGGACGGCGCGTCATCGTCCACGTCGTCAAAAAACAGGAGTTCTACCGAATCTGCATTCTTGGAGAACACCGAGAAATTCACGCCATCGGCGCAGAAACTCGGCCCGACGGGACCGGGGCTGCCGCGCAAGGTGTCGCTCATGGTCGCCACCCCCTTCGGCCAGGTCTGATTCGCTCGACCATCAGTATAGACCCGCGCGTCCTTGCCAACTGGCCGGTGGTGAACCTCAGAGCACGAATACCGCCGCGCTGCGCGCACCCACCTGGATGATCCGGATGCCGTCCGGCGACAGGGCAGCCGGCGTGCCCTCACCAAACAGCACACGCGCCTCGCCCGAGCCCGGATCCGCGAGCCTGACCGTCAGATCTGTCCCGGGCGTGTCCGAGAAATTCGCTACCACCACGATGCGTTGCTCATCCGTAAACCGCTCATAGGCGATCACATCGCCGGACCCTTCCACGACCAGCGGCCGATAGCCACCGCTGGACAGCGCGGGATGGGTCTTGCGTAAGCGGATCAGGTCCCGGTAGAGGTTCCAGATGGAGTCGCGATCCGCCTGTTGTCCGGCAACATTCATCTCCGGTTTGGCCTTGCGGTTGGTCTTCCAGGGTGTGCCGTCGGTGAACCCGCCGTCTTCGGTCCAGCGCATCGGCGTGCGCTTCTCCGGATCCTCGTCGCCCGGTCCGTTGGCCAGACCGAGTTCTTCGCCGTAATAGACAAACGGCACGCCGGGCAGGGTGAATAGCAGCGAGGCGGCCAGCCGCGCCCGCTCAGGACGCCGGACCTGGGTCGCCACCCGGATCATGTCGTGGTTGGTCAGGAAGATCGCATCCAGCGCATGGGCCGGGTAATAGTCCGCCACGTCACACAGGATTTCCTGGATCAGACCGGGGGTGTCGTCACGCGTGCCGCCGACGATTGCCGCGGACAGGTCGAAATTGAAGTTGATATCCAGCTGGGAGTAGGGCGTCTCGCCAAAGAACGGTGCGACCTGGTCTATGGTGGTCCAGTTCTCACCGATAAAGATCGCGTCCGGAAAGTCCTGGCGAACCTCGCGGGCGAATTCGATCCACCAATCATGGGTCTCCGGCGAACCTCCCGCCTTGGCTTCGTCGCCCGCCTCGATAATGTGGCGGGAGGCGTCGAGACGGAAGCCGTCCAGCCCGCGGGCCAGCCAGCGCCTGGCGATGGCGATCATCTCGGCCCGGACTTGCGGGTTCTCGAAATTGAGATCGGGCATCTGGCTCCAGAACAGACCGTAGTAGTACAGCGGCAGGCGTTGGGACTTGTGCCAGGTCTGCGACGCCGACCAGGGCTGGGTCCAGCCCGGATCGTCCTCACGCCAGACATACCAGTCATGGAAGGAATCCTCCGGCGACACGTTGGCCTGGACGAACCAGGGATGCCAGGCCGAGGTGTGATTGACCACCAGATCCATGATCACCCTGATGCCGCGTTGGTGCGCCTCGGCCAGCAGACGATCGAAGTCGGCTTCGCTGCCGTAGTCCAGTTCCACCCGGTCATAGTTCAGCGTGTCATAGCCATGGTAGCTGGGCGACTCGGTGATCGGCAGCATCCACAAAGCGTCGATGCCGAGATCCGTGTCGGTATCCGGGTCGCCGTCGTTGAGATAATCGAGTCGCGAGGTCAGGCCGTTGAAGTCGCCGATGCCGTCGCCGTCCGAGTCCTGGAAGCTGCGCACAAAGACCTGGTAGAAGACCGCTTCCCTGGCCCAGTGGTCGAGGCGGCCGGCCGTATATTCCACCGGACAGATTTCGGCGCTTGCGGCGTCGGGGACGGTGGCGCCCAGGACGGCGGCTACGATCAACACGCAAATGAATCGCGGCGAACCGGACAGAGGCAGCGACGAGCCGTTCACTGGCTGAAGCTGCCCTGTCTATTTGCCGGCGTCATTGTCGTCATTACTCAGACGCCGCCGGACACGGCGCACCAGCCCCCACACCGCGAGGATGACGATCGGCACGGCGCTGCCGACCGCAATATGCGAATTGATCGGCGCGCCCGACGATTCGAGTGCATCGAACAGGATCTTGAGCAACGCGATGGTGTAATAACTGATCGCCGCCACCGACAGGCCTTCGACGGTCTGCTGCAATCTCAGCTGCATCCCGCTGCGCCGGTTCATCGCCGTGAGCAGACCCTGGTTCTGTGTTTCGATATTGACGTTGATCCGCGCCTGCAGCAGTTCTCCCGCCCGTCCGACCCGTTTAGACAGGTTTTCCAGCCGGGCTTCCATCGCAAAACAGGTCCGGACGCCCGGGCCGAGACGACGCTCGAGAAACTTGGCCATGCTGGACATGCCCGGATAGTGCTCCTCGCGCAGGTTGGCGAGGATCCCCTGCACCAGGCTGTAGTAAGCCCGGGTAGCGCCGAAGCGGTAGTTGGTGATGGAGCGATGGTGTTCGACCGTCGCCGCCAATCCGGACAGCTCCGACAATAACTGTCGTTCATCGTCCGCCGACTCGATGGTCATGAACCGGTCCATGACCCTTGCCAGCTCGCCGTCCAGCCGCGTGGTTTCCGGGGCGAGTTTGCGTGCCTCTGGCAGGGCCAGCAGCGACATTACCCGATAGGTCTCCAGCTCCAGCAACCGCTGCACCGTGCGGCCGGCCTGATACGGGCTCAGTCCATTGTCGCGCACCAGGAAGCGGCTGAAGCCGTCCCGATGCATGCGGAACGTGGTCCAGGCCGAGGCGCGGCCATCGCTCAGACGGCTGCCGGTCACCAGCTGCCCCTCGAACCAGTCCCTGAGCTGCGGACTGTCCGGCTCGGTCGTGTCCTGGGGCAGCAAGCTCAGGTGTGCGGCGACCACCAGCTGGCCCGGGATCGCGTCGACCCAGTCCTCCGGCAGCAGGCTGAACGCGGTGTCCTCGAACGGTTGTTGACCGACACCCGGCCGCAGCACCGTCAGCGAGCAGAACTCGGTGTGCTTCTCCCAGCGCAGATCGAAGCCGCCGAAATGGCCATGAAAATAATTCGAGTCCGGGGTGGGCGCCGTGGTCGCATAGCGTTTGGCCAGGCGCACAACGTGAGCATGGCTGGCCGCCATCTCCTCCAGGTCGGTCAGGAAGACCAGGTGGGATGCGCGTAGCGGCACATCCAGCAGCGGCGTCGGCCGCGCGTGGAGCTCGCCGTAGATCTCTTCTCTCAGCGGATGGGGTTTTAGCTGGCTGATGATGGCGGGATCGCGGTCAAGTGTCATGGCGTCATGTCCAGGAATCCTGCGATCCAGTGTAACGGTGCTGCGTTGCAAGATCGACAGTTCACGAGCGAAGGGTCTCGACCCGGGTGTCCCGCAGACGTCAAGGAGCGATGCTGGCCAGGCGGCATTTCAGATCGACGACAGAGAGGGCTGTCTATTTGACGGCGCGCAGCACAGTCTCGCGTCCGGCGGCCGTCCTCGTCGAAAAGCTCCCATACGCACGCCGTACCGCCTCGGCGCCATAGTGCCGTTCGAGCCGGCGCACGGTGAAGTGACCCTGGGCGATGTCCTGGAAGTGTTGCACGAAGATGGCATTCAACAGTGCGCCGCCGGCGGCACCGACGATCGGCACCATCTGGAAGGCGATTTTGTCCGAGATCGCGATGCCGAAGCGCGCCGCCACGGCTCGGCCCAGGTTGACCAGTATCGGCATCCCTTGCCTGACCACACCGCGGTCGATCAGCTGCTGGCTGACCAGGGAGAAATGGAAGGCCAGCGCGAGACGCAGGCTGTAATAGCCGGTCTCGGCGGCGTCGTCATCGTCGCGGGGCCCGCCCAGGGCGAACACTTCCACGCAAGCCAGACGGCCTTCGATCTGGCGCAGATCCTCGCCCTCCGAGGCAGCGATGGCGGCGATGCTTCGCAGGATCAGACCGGTGGTGACCGGAAGCTCCAGCAGCACGCCGGGCAGGCCGAAGTAACCACCCACGGCGCCCAGACCGATCCCGAGCGTCTTGTGCAGATCCCGGCCTCCAGCCGGACGCGGGACTTGGGGCAAGGTGGCCACGGCGGTTCCGAGGATCCGATGCATGGTCGCTTCCGTTGCGCCATGGATGCGCTGATACCAGGAGCGGGGCAGGAGTTTCATGCCCTCTTCGATCGGGGTGCCCACCACCGCGGTCAGCCGCGCCGCCAGGCTGGGGTGTTCAAGCTTCTCCCAGGCTGTCCGCAAGTCTTCCAGATCGGACGCCGAGAGTTTCCGGATTTTGCTGGTCTGTCTGGCCATTACCAATACCCGCAGATTCTGCTTTCCGACACCAAAATTATAGCCTTGTGCGTCGCGGGGGGCTTGTCGCCGCCAGGATGGCCGGCTCTGGCTGCTATCGACCCGGGGCCGTCAGCCCCTCAGCAGTTCGACGCGGTCGAGTGTTTCCCAGGGCAGGTCCAGATCCTCGCGGCCGATCTGGCCGTAGGTCGCGAGATGTTCGAAAAACCCGCCCGGCGTGCCGACGGCAAGTCGGCGCAGTCCAAAGGCCTTGAGGATGCCGCCGAGACGGAAATCGAAGGTGCTCGCGACCCGCTCGGTCAGCTTACTGTCGTCCAGCGCCGACGTGCCGAGACCGCGCGCCTGGACGCTAATCGGTTTTGCCCGTCCGATGCCATAGGAGAGCTGGACTTCGCAGGCATCGGCGAGGCCGGCTGCGACCACATTCTTGGCCGCCCACCGTGCAGCATAGGCGCCGACACGATCTATCCGCAGCGGGTCCTTGCCCGAGAGTGCCGAGCCGCTCTGGCGCGAGTACTCGCCGTAGGTGTCGATGGCGGTCTTGCGTCCGGTCAGCCCGGCGTGACGGGACGGACCGCCCTCGCGGAGCACGCCACCCGGGTTGATGTGGATGCGCGTGCGACGCTCGGGCTGCAGCGGCTGTTCGAGGAACGCAGTGCCGACCACGGCGTCCATGATGTCATCGTGCAAGCGGCGCGCACCGACACCGTTCTCCTCGCCGGTCGGGCTGATCGCCAGGCTGTGAATATAGGTGGGGACGCCATCCTCATAGGCCACCGCGACCTGGACCTTGCCGTCCGGATGCAGGTAGGGCATTTCGCCGTTCTCCCGGGCCGAATCCAGCGCCCTGGCGAGCCGGCGCGCCAGGTAGATGGGCAGCGGCATCAGGTTTTCGGTCTGGCGGCAGGCGAAACCGAACACCGTGACCTGCTGGGCGGGCAGCAGCTTGTCCAGTTCCGCTTCGGACATCTCCGCCTCGTCGGCCCTGGCCCGCGGCCTGTCTTCGGCTTCTCTCAAAGTCGTCATCACCGTGCAGTCCCGGGCGTTGAACTCCTCGCCGGTGTACCCGCTTGCGGCGATGACCCGGCGCGCGACCTCTACCAGGTCCGGGGCCACGGTGGCGGCAAAGCGGCTGGCGATAAAAAGTATGCCGCTGGCCACGGCGCATTCGGCATCCACCCGTGCCAGGGAATCCTGGGCCAGGAATTGATCGACGATGGCATCGCTGATGCGATCGCAGAGCTTGTCCGGATGACCCGCGGTCACCGACTCCGAGACGAACACATAGTCCGAGGCCATCGTCATTCCTCCTCGCCATCGTGGGTGCGATGTGCTGCGTGGTCCTGCAACTTGCTCGCCGCCAGCCGTCTGCGCTTGCGCCAATCATTCAGGAGCAAAGGGCCGATCGCGCCGGCGGCGATCACCGGCAGATCGAACAGCCCGACCGCCCCGGATCCCAGCAGCCGGCGTACCGGTGGCAGGATCATGGTCCCGGCCTGGGCGGCCAGGGATAATCCCACTGCCGTGTCCAGATGGCGGTTGCGCGGCCGGCCGGACTGCACCAGCCCTGCGTCCTCGGAGCGGCAGAGATAGGCATGCAGCAGCTGGGCGACGGTGAGCGTATTGAAGGCCAGGCCCGAGGCAGAGGCGCCGGATCCGTAGCGCAACAATCCCCAGCCATAGCTGGCCAGCGTGCCGGTGGTGATCAAACCGGACTCCAGTCCCATCTGCTTCAGATCTTCGCGCCGGATGATGGGTTCGTCGGAGGCTCTGGGAGCGCGCTCCATGACGCCGGGTTCCGGCGCCTCCATGGCCAGGGCGAGACCCGGGAACACGTCGGTGATGAGATTGACCCACAATAGCTGGAGCGGGTTGAGCGGCGGCGCCAGGCCCAGTGCGATGGCGGCGAGCATCACTTCCATTTCGCTGAAGTTGGTGGACAACAGGAAGTGCAGCGCCTTGCGGATGTTGGCGTATATCGTGCGGCCCTGGGCGACCGCGGTCAGCATGGTGGCGAGGCGGTCGTCTTCCAGCACGACGTCAGACAGCGAGCGGGCCACGTCCTGCCCCGCGCCCCCCATTGCGACGCCCACGTCGGCCGCCTTGAGCGCAGGGCCGTCATTGATACCGTCGCCGGTCATGGCGACGATCCGGCCAGATCTCTGCAGGGCCTGTACGATCTCCAGCTTGTGGCTGGGGCTGACGCGCGCGAAGACGTGGGTCTCATGGGCCAGGGCCTGCCGCAGTTCCGCCGGCAGCCGGTCCAGCTGGACCGAATCCAGCACCTTCAGCGGTTTGCCCTGGGAAAGATTCAGGGCCTTCCCCACGGCATAGGCGGTGGCGCTCTGGTCTCCAGTGATCATGACCGTGCGGATGCCTGCCTGATGCATGTCGGCAATCACCTCGGCCATGCCCGCGCGCAGGGGGTCGGTCATGCCCACGAGGCCCAGCCAGACCAGGCCCGCATCGCGCCAG
>JBATKC010000062.1:0-4177 GCA_049669065.1 Gammaproteobacteria bacterium | reverse complement strand
GCAGCGGCTCCAGCACGCCGCCAAGGCCGGCGCCGCCTGAAATGTGCACGCCCGCGCCGATCTGTGCGCAGGACCCCACCGTGGCCCAGGTGTCCACCATGGTGCCGGGGCCGACCCAGGCGCCGATGTTGACATAGCAGGGCATCAGGACCGCGTCCGGTGCGATAAAGGCGCCGCGGCGGACCACGGCCGGCGGCACGATGCGCGCGCCGTCATGCTCGAAACGCTCGAGATCATAGTCCTGGTGTTTTAGCGGCACCTTGTCGAAAAAACGGGTAAACCCGCCGTCCACCACCTGGTTGGGATGCAGACGGAAATAGAGCAGCACCGCCTTCTTGATCCATGCATTGACCTGCCAGCCGTCGGCGATCGGCTCCGCGACGCGCAGACTGCCGTCATCCAGCCCCGTGATCACATGTTCTACAGCCCCGCGGAGTGGATCCGGCGCCGTCTGCGGGGACAATTCGCCGCGGTTTTCGAAGGCGTGCTCGATGATCTTGCGTGCGTCGTCCATAAGGCTTGCTCCGTGACGCCCGCTAGAGCGTGCTGCAAAATTCGCGGATACGCCGGGCGGCTTCCACGCACTCGGCGGTGCTGGCGACAAGCGAAATTCGCACCCGGCCGATGCCCGGATCGCCGTCGTCGGTGGGCCGGGACAGATAGCGGCCTGGCAGCACCGTGACATGCTCTGTGGCGAATAGCTGCTGCGCGAACTGCTCGTCATCGATCGGCGTCGGCGCCCAAAGATAGAACGCCGCCGGCGGTGCTGCCACGTCGAGGATGCCGTCGAGGATCGGCATCACCGCCTCGAATTTCTGCTGATACAGCGCGCGGCTGGCGAGGACATGGGCCTCGTCCTCCCAGGCGGGCAGACTGGCGCGCTGTACCATCAGCGGCACTGCGCAGCCGTGATAGGTCCGATACAGACGATAGGCACCCATGACGCTCGCATCACCAGCGACAAAGCCCGAACGCAGGCCCGGCACGCTGGAGCGCTTCGACAGGCTGTGGAAGACGATGCAGCGGCTGAAATCGTCGCGGCCAATCCCGCGGCAGACCTGAAGCAGGCTCGGCGGCGGATTCTCCTCGTGCAGATAGATGTCCGCATAGCATTCGTCAGACGCGATCAGGAAATCGTGCCGGTCGGCCAGTTCGATCGCCCGGCGCAGAAAGGCCTCGTCGAGCACCGCGCCGGTCGGGTTGCCCGGGCTGCATAAAAACAACACCGCGCAGCGGTCCCAGTCGGCGGTGCTGACCGCATCCAGATCCGGCAGGAAACCGTTGGCCGCGACCGTGTTCATATAGCGCGGTTCGGCGCCGGCCAGCAGCGCTGCCCCTTCATAGATCTGATAAAAAGGATTAGGCATCATCACCAGACTGCGCGCGGCCGGGTCTACCGTCGCCTGGACAAAACTGAACAAGCCCTCGCGGGTGCCGTTGACCGGCAGGATCATCGTGCCTGCGTCGACGGCGCCTTCACCGAGCGCAAAACGGCGCTCGAGCCAGCGGGCGATGGCCACGCGTAATGCCTCTGTGCCCAGCGCGACGGGGTAGGTGCCGAGGGTCTCGGTCGCGGCGCTCAGTGCGTCGCCGACAAAGGCCGGGGGCGTGTGTTTGGGTTCGCCGATGGATAGCGGGATATGGGGCAGGCCCGGCGGTGGGCTCACCTGCGCCATCAGCGTCGCCAGCCGCTCGAAGGGGTAGGGGTGCAGGCGCTCCAGCAGGGGGTTCATGGGACTCCGTCGGGCGCGCTCAGGCCGCCTTGTCCAATTGTTTTATCATGCGCGCCTGCAGGGCCTCGCACTGGGCATCGCTCAGCGGTTCACCGCTGTCATCGGTGCAACAGAACACGTCCTCGGCCCGTTCGCCGATGGTCATGATCCGCGCCGCATGGACCGCAATCCCGCTGTCCAGCAAAACGCGTCCGACTTCCGACAGCAGGCCAGGCCGGTCGCCGGCAATCAACTCGATCAGCGTCCGGTTGCGGGCGTCACGAGCGAAGTTGATCCGCGTGGCGGTCGAGAACATGCGTACCTGGCGCGGTGCCTGACGGGTCACGGTCAGGGTCGATCCATCGTCTTTGAGCAGCGCCCTGGTGAGCGCCCGGTCGATCTGCTGTGCCCGGTCCAAATCATCGATGAGCGTGCCGTCGCTCTCGAGCACGTGGTAGGTATCCAGGCTGTGGCCATCAGTCGTCGGTGTGATCCGCGCGTCGACGATCGTCAGGCCGAGTTCGTCCAGCATCGCGGTGACGCGGGCGAAGGTGCGGCGGGCAGTTTCGGTATAGACCATCACCGCGGTGCCACCCCGGTCACTCTCCTGACGGACCGAGACCAACGGGCCCTCGGCACGATCGTGGCCGATCAGCTTCTCCGTGTGCCAGGCGATCTCCGGCGGCGTATGGCGCAGGAAGTACTCCTCGGTCAGCGGCTCCCAGGCCTTGCGGATCCTGCGCTTGCGCAGTCGCCAGGACGCCAGTAGCTCGATCGCGCGTGCCTGGGTCTCGGCGATCAGTTCTTCCTTGTCGATGGGGTTCTCGAGACCGCGGCGCAGGGCGCGCTTGGTCGATTCGTAGAATTCGCCGAACAGCGATGCTTTCCAGGAGTTCCACAGTTTCGGGTTGGTACCGCGGACGTCGGCCGCCGTCAGCAGATACAGATAATCCAGCCGGGCCTGATCGCCGACCTTCTCGGCAAACTCGCGGATCACGTCCGGATCGTTGATGTCCTTCTTCTGTGCGGTGATCGAGAACAGCAGATGGTTGGCCACCAGCCAGGCTACCAGCCGCGCTTCATAACGTGACAGACCCTGCTCGAGACAGAAGGACTCGGCGTCCACGGCGCCCAGCTCAGAGTGATCGCCGCCACGACCCTTGGCGATGTCGTGGAACAATCCGGCGAGATACACCAGCTCGGGCTGCGGCAGGGACTGCATGATCTCACTCAGTGCAGGGAGTTCGTGATCAAACCGCGACAGCGCCAGGCGGCGCAGGTTGCTGACCACGAACAGGGTATGCGCGTCGACGGTATAGGCATGGAAGAGGTCGTATTGCATGCGGCCTACGATGCGCCCGAAGGCCGGGATATATCGCCCGAGCACCCCGTATCGGTTCATCCGGCGCAACTCATGGGTCACGCCTTGTGGTGCGCGCATGATCTCCAGGAACAGCCGGTGATGACGGGGGTTCTGGCGGAACTCCTCGTCGATGCTGGTCAGCTGCTTGCGGATCAGACGGATGGTGCCGGCACTGACCCCGCGCAGCTCCGGCTTCTCCTGCAATACCTTGAAGATCTCCAGTAGCGCGGACGGATCCCGCTGGAACACCTCATCGTGCTGGGTCTCGAGGAAACCGTTACGTACCTGGAAGCGGGGATTCACGGTCTCGGCGCCGGCATCCGGATCGAGCAGGATGGCCTCCTGGAACAGCTGCAGCAGCATCTCGTTGAGGCGACTCAATTCCATCACCGTGCGGTAGTACTTCTGCATAAACTGCTCGACCGCCAGGGTGTAGGTCGCGTCCTCGTAGCCGAGGCGGGCGGCGATAGCGATCTGATGATCGAATAACAGCCGATCTTCGCGGCGGCCGGTGATGGTGTGCAGGGCCCAGCGTATGCGCCACAGGAAGGTCTGACCCGCCAGCAGCTTGCGGTATTCGTAGTCGGTCAGGAAGCCCTGCTGCGCCAGCTGGTGCAGGGTGCTGGCGTCGAAGTGCCGTTTGGCGACCCAGCCCACCATCTGGATGTCGCGCAGTCCACCGGGACTGCCTTTTACATTGGGTTCGAGATTGTAGGCGGTGTCATGGTAGCGATGATGCCGCTCGGTCTGCTCTTTGAGCTTGGCCTCGAAAAACGCCGGCGTCGGCCAGATGTGATCCGGACCCACGGCTTCGACCATCTGTTTGAACAACCGTCGTGGCCCGTCGAGCAGACGCGATTCCATCAGCGTCGTCGCCACCGTGATGTCGGCGCCGGCCTGGACCAGGCAATCCTCAACCGTGCGCACGCTGTGGCCGACCTCGAGGCCGATGTCCCAGAGGAAGGTCAAAAAAATCTCCAGCGGCTCGCGCCAGACGTCGTCGTCCTCGCGCGGCAGCAGGATCATGATGTCGATGTCGGAGCACGGATGGAGCTCGCCGCGGCCGTAACCGCCGACCGCCACCAGCGCCAGCTCCTCGGCC
>JBATKC010000061.1:0-5246 GCA_049669065.1 Gammaproteobacteria bacterium | reverse complement strand
AGTTGATGCGGGTCACGGTGAAGTCCGGCGACACCCTGGATCGACTGTTTCGACGCAACGGACTCAGTGTGGCCGATCTCGCGTTGATGCTGCGGCTCAAGGAGGCGCGGAACGGGCTGGCGAAAATCCTGCCCGGAGACAATATCGAAATCCGCCATGAGCAGGACACGGTGCTGGAATTGTCGCGGCGCATGTCGGAAGAGCTGACGCTCAATCTGGTCCGGCACGACGGCGGCTACAAGGCAGCATTCATCGCCCACCCGGTTGAGCGGCGCGTCGCCTACGCCCAGGGCAAGATCGCGACCTCGCTGTTCGAAGCCGGCACCGAGTCCGGTCTTTCGCAGACGCTGGTGATGAATCTGGCCGGGATATTCGCCTGGGACGTGGACTTTGCGCTGGATATCCGCAATGGCGATAGCTTCGCGCTGGTCTACGAGGAGATCTGGCAGGATGACGTCCGCCTCCGCGATGGAGAGATCCTCGCCGCAGAGTTTGTCAATCAGGGGCGCAAGGTCCGGGCGTTGCGCTATCAGGATCCGAATGGCCGCGTCGACTACTACACGCCGGAAGGCATGAGCATGCGCAAGGCGTTTTTGCGCGCGCCGGTGGATTTTTCACGCGTCAGCTCTAATTTCAACCCCAATCGCCTGCATCCGGTGCTGAAGACGCGGCGTCCGCACCGGGGCGTCGATTACGCGGCCCGGGCGGGCACGCCGATCAAGGCGGCGGGCGATGGCAAAGTCATCTTCCGCGGTCGCAATGGCGGCTACGGCAATTGTGTGATCCTCCAGCACGGCGGCAACATCACCACGCTCTATGCTCATATGTCGCGTTTCGACAAGAACGCGCCGCTGGGCAAACGGGTGCGCCAGGGGCAGGTGATCGGCTATGTGGGTTCGACTGGCCTGGCCACGGCCGCGCATCTGCATTACGAATACCGACTCAATGGGGTACATCGGAATCCACGGACTGTGCCGCTGCCGGAGGCGGAACCGATACCCAAGCAATACCGCGCCATGTTCAAGGAGGCCAGCCGTCCCCTTATCGCGCAACTGGATGCGATCACTCAGACCCGGCTGGCTGCCCGCTGATGAAACTCAACCAGCCCGATGCGGGCGCGGTCTGACATGAGCAGGTATTACATCGGCCTGATCTCCGGTACCTCGATGGACGGCATCGACGCGGTACTGGCGAGTTTTGACGACGGCTGCCAGATTCATGCCGCCTGCTCGCATCCGATGACCGCGTCCACGCTTACCGACCTGCGTCGTCTGGTCGAACATCCGGACGAGGCCGGCCTCGCCAGCGTCGGCGCTCTCGATACTGCACTGGGTCAGGATTTCGCCGCCGCGGCGATGGCGGTACTGACAGCAGGCGGCGTTACAGCGGAAACCGTCCTCGCCGTAGGCAGTCACGGACAGACGGTTTACCACGCTCCAGCGGGTCCCAGGCCATTCTCGATCCAGCTCGGTGACCCCAACATCATCGCAATACTGACCGGTATACCCACCGTGGCCGACTTCCGCCGCCGGGATATCGCGCTCGGTGGCGAGGGCGCGCCACTGGTGCCGGCCTTTCATCAGGCGATGTTCAGTGATCCGGACGAACCGAGGGCGGTCCTCAATATCGGCGGCATCGCCAACCTGACCGTACTCGTGCCGGGCGCTGATGTCTCCGGTTTCGATACCGGACCCGGCAACACGCTGATGGACGCCTGGACCCGCCTGAATCGGGGCCAGCCCTACGACGCCGGTGGCGATTGGGCCGCCTCGGCAATGCCGGATCAAGCGTTGCTGGAAGTGCTGATGACACACCCGTTCTTCGCCCGCCCCGGACCCAAGAGCACCGGTATCGAGGACTTCAACATGAACTGGCTGCAGGGCGCACTCGACGATCTGCGGCAGCCGCCCACGCCGGAGTCGGTCGAGGCGACGCTCTGCGCCCTGACCGCGCGCACCGCCGCCGAAGCCATCCGCCGCGCCTGTCCCGATCCAGGCACGCTATTCCTGTGTGGCGGCGGCGCCCATAACCGGACGCTGACCCGACAGATCGCCGAGGCCCTCGAAGGTTGGCAGATCGAGACCACGGACGCGCTCGGCATCGGCGTAGACTGGGTCGAAGCGGCCGCGTTCGCCTGGCTGGCCCATCGCAATCTGGACAGACTCCCGGGCAATATCCCCGCCGTGACGGGCGCCTCTCGAGAGGCGGTGCTGGGCAGCGTGTTCCACGGTTAGGGCGATCAACGAAACTTGAGACTTATCCCCAGCGCCTGCAGATAAGTCGCCTCCTCCGCCAGGTCCGCACGGGTCAACGGATGCCCGGCCAGCCAGCCTTCCGGGAATGACAGCCTGAGACCGGCTTCCCGTGGCCGCAGGCGTATCGGCGGCAGGGAGCCGTCGGCCCGGCCCCGATTCAGCATCACGGCGAGACGCAACAGGACCAGCAATCGGCGCGTACGGGTGGTCCAGCCGGCGGGCAGCCCATGCAGGTAATCGGTGCGGATCCGGCGCCGATGATTCGCGACCAGGGCCGCCATCAACGCCTGCTCACCGCTGGAGAAACCCGCCATATCGGCATGCTGCAGCAGATAGGCCGCGTGGCATTGATGTCGGGAATGGGCGATATCCAGGCCGATCTCATGCAGACGCGCTGACCATTCGAGCAGCCGGCCAGGCATCCGACCATCCAGACCCCACTGCTCGCTCACCTGATACAAGAATCCTCTGGCTGTGTCCGCAACACGGGCGGCCTGCGCCGGGTCCGCATGGAATCGCCGGGCCATCGAATCCACGCTGCGTTCGCGCGCATCACGATCGGTCAGCCGGCCCAGCAGATCGAACAGCAAGCCCTCGCGCAAGGCCCCATCGGCAGCCATCATTGACTCGATACCGAGCGCATCGAAAACCTCGATCAGGATCGCCAGCCCGCCAGGGAAGACCGGGGCCCGGGCCTCGCTCAGATTGGGTGGCCGGCGGCGGCTGAGATGACGGCAGTCGATCAGCAAGCCGCAGAGTTGCTCGAGGCGCTCCCGGGTCATGATGCCGGATGGATTGCCCTCGGCGACCAGCTGGCGGGCGGCCGAACGGATCGTGCCCGAGGTGCCGTAGGCCCGGGCCCAGCCATCACCGCGGAAGCGGGCGATCACCGGCTCCAGTTCCTGGCGCACGGCCAGACGGGCCTTGCGGAAACGGCCAGGGCTGACGCGCCCGTCGCCAAAGAACTCCCGGCTGATGCTGACGCAGCCCACATAAAGGCTCTCGAGGGTGCGCGGCAGATAATCGCCACCGACAATCAGTTCGGTGCTGCCACCACCGATGTCGACGACCAGTCGATCGCCGCTCTCTATCGGCAGGCTGTGGGCCGCACCCAGATAGACCAGCCGCGCCTCCTCCACGCCTGCGATCACCTCGATGGGATGGCCGAGCGCGGCTTCAGCCCGCTCCAGGAATACGCCGCGGTCACGGATCCGGCGCAGCGTATTGGTACCGACCGCCCGCACACTGTCTGCACCCATATCGCCGAGGCGTTCGCTGAATTTGCGCAGACAGGCCAGACCCCTGGCCGCGGCCGCGTCTGACAGCACGCCACCGGGCTCCAGACCGGCGCCCAGCCGTACCATCTCGCGCAGGCGATCGAGGATCACCAGCTGGCCGCCGTCAAGGCGGGCCACGATCATGTGGAAACTGTTGGAACCGAGATCGACCGCGGCGATGACCTGTTCGGGGGCCGCCATCTGCTCCCGGGCGGTGCTCACGGCCTGCTAGATCTAGATGCCGAAGGAGGAGCCGCAGCCGCAGGTTGTCGTCGCGTTGGGGTTGCGGATCACGAATTGCGCACCTTCGAGATCCTCGCGATAGTCGATCTCCGCGCCCATCAGATACTGGACGCTCATCGGATCGACGAGCAGGGTGACGCCACCGTTCTCTACCCGAACATCACCGTCTTCGATTTTCTCGTCAAAAGTGAATCCGTACTGGAAACCGGAACAGCCGCCGCCAGAGATAAACACACGCAGCTTGAGCTCGGGGTTTTCCTCTTCCTTCATCAGCTCCGACACCTTGCTCGCCGCCGCGTCGGTGAAGATCAGCGGTACTGAGGGTGCGCGCGGGATGTCCTGTGTCTGTTCCATTGCTTACCTCGGCTGGAGATCTGTCCAGCGCTTACAAAAATCCGGGCCTTATTCTAGCTGACTCAGGACTCCTCGAGCGAATCCTCGGCGGCTTTCTGATCGTCTTTGGCCTTCCTGGTCCTGGCGCTGGCGGCTGATTTCCCTGGCAGCCCCATGGCGCCGGGCGCCCGATGGATGAGCTTGCCGTTGACTTCCGCGCCGCTGGCCATCTCGATCAGATCGTAGATGACATTACCTATGACTTTTGCGGTCGGTCCGAGTTCCACCCGCTCCTGAGCCTCCAGGTTGCCCTTGACGGTGCCGTTGAGCACCACTTCAGACACATTGACGTCGCCCTCGATGATGCCTTCCTGACTCACGCTGAGGGAGCCCGGCTGACCATCCTCGGTCGAGACGTTGCCGTGCACCAGGCCGTCGACATGCAGACCGTCAGAGAAAATCAGGTCACCATTGACGCGCGTGCCGGCACCGATCAGCGTGCGGATTTCCTTTTTGCTTCGACTCTGTTTGCTGAACATCTGGAACCTCTCAATTGCCCACGATCCGCCACGGGAAGCTGCCGGTGACCGGTTCGTCCTGCTTGCGCGATGGCTGCAAAACGACCTCTACCAGCTGTGGATTGAAATCCCGCGGTAGGGTCACATCCTGCCTGAGTATCTGGAAATATTGGAACGAATACTTCCGATCGCCTCCGTCTTCCGCCAACGGCGCAATCGGCATGCGCACGGTTTCGCCACCCTGATCGCCCTCGATCGTGACCTGGACAGTCCCTTTTTGGCGACGACTCTGGCTGCCGGCCTGGACCAGCACCAGACGCAGCCGAAACAGCCCGCGCTCGGATCCCGGAGAGATCTGCACGGTCTGTATCTGCAGACCGGCGTTGCCATCGGCCGGCGACATGATGCCACGATAGAAAGCCAACTCCTCCTTGAGCTCGGCAATCTGCGATTGCAGATCATCCAGATCGCCGGTCACGCGCTGATAGCCTTCCTGTTCGACTCTGCCGGCGGTCCTGAGCAGCGCAAGATCCCAGCGCAGGGCCTCGTTTTCAGCGTCCAGTTCACGGATACGTCCGGCCAGTCGATCGCGGGTCTCCGCTGCCGCCCAGGCGTCGTGC